>USDC01000048.1 GCA_900553435.1 uncultured Mycoplasmatota bacterium | reverse complement strand
TTACTTGGTTGTTTTATTCCTAATCACAATTGTATAGACAATAAATTTTGTTAAAGTTAAAGAAATAGAAAAAATTGGAACTAATCGTGGTGGGGGTTTTGGTCATAGTGGGACAAAATAAAAAATAAAGCCTAGTTCGCTTTACCTTAATCTTTTCCCTACATAAAAATAATCGCTCTTTAAATAAATATGAACTGCAGAACCATCTTTCTTTCTTAAAACATAAACTTCTTCACCAGAGTGAATTTCTTCATATAAAGCTTTTGATATTCCAACTTTATCATTATTTGGAACAATCGCATAATAATGTGTTTTTCTAACACCCGCAGGAGCCACTTCCTTTTTTTCAAATGTTCTAATAACATTATCTTCGGTTAAATACCATTCATCGCTTGCTTTAAAAGTAAAAGCTTTAAAAATAAAGAAAGAAAGCCAAAAACATACTATTCCTATAAGTGTGGGATATACATATTTTTTTATAGATTTAGGATTATTATCCATTTTTTTATTATGTAGATATAATTTTATTATTACAAGTAATACTATAAAAAGCATTCCAAAAAGAAATATAATACCTGCGGTTGAATTTGTTTGAATTTCACTTCTTAAAATTTCATCTGTTAAACTTTTCATTTCTATCCTTTCTATTTTTATTATATCTAAAACTTTTATTTTTTTCTAGATAGATTTTAAAAAACTATTGACCTAAAGTAAGCTTTAGGTATTATAATTAACATAGAAAGGAGATTTAGAATTGAGTAAAAAAATTATATTAATAATAATTTTAGGTATTTTAGTTATTGGAGGAGTTATTTTCCTTATTTATAAAAATAATGAAAGTAAAACGGTCGAGCAAACACCTACTGCAGAAGAAAACAAAACAAACGAAAACAATAACAATTTTAAAGATGCCGCAGTTATATACTTTTCAGTAACAGGAAATACTAAAGAAGTGGCTGGTTACATAAAAGACGCGACTAACGCAGATATCTTTGAAATAATACCACAAGAGAAATATACAGATGAAGATATAGATTACTCAAATGATAACTCTAGAGCTAACAGAGAACAAAACAGTGATGATGCTAGACCAGAAATATCTAATGATATTGATACTACTTCATATGATACAATCTTTTTAGGTTATCCAATATGGTGGGGAACAGTTCCAAAAATAATTTATACATTTTTAGATAATAATGATTTAAGTGGTAAAACTGTAATTCCTTTTTGTACTTCTGGTGGTTCTGGTATTAAGCGAAGTATGAACGATTTAAAAGAATACAATAGTAACATTAACTGGATAGATGGAGAAAAATTAAATACTAATAAAGATGAAGTTGAAGATTGGATAAATAATTTAGAATATTAAGGAGATGAAAAAATTGAATAAAACAATAGTAACATTCTTTTCAGCAACAGGTACAACAAAAAAGGTCGCAGAAAATATTAAAGAAGCAGTAAATGCAGATTTAGTAGAAATAACTCCAACTGAAAAATACACAAATTTGGATTTAGATTGGAATAATAAAAACAGCCGTTCTTCATTAGAAATGGAAGATAAAAATAGTAGGCCTAATATAAGTAATGAAAATATAAACTTAGATAATTATGAAACTATAATTATCGGTTTTCCTGTTTGGTGGTATACTGCACCTCGAATTATAAATACTTTTATTGAAAAGAATAATTTAGAAAACAAAAAAGTATATATTTTTGTAACCTCTGGTGGAAGTGGTGCGAGTGGAAGCTTAAGTGATTTAAGAAACACATATCCTAACATTAACTTTATTGATGCTAAAAGATTTAATGGTTATGAAGCAGAAGATGAAATTAAAAATTGGATTAATAATTAAGAATAAACGTTTGTAAAAAATGTTTATTTTTTTTATAATTAAAATAGAGGTGTAATTATGTTTAAAACAAATATTTTTAAAGATGATAACAATTTTTTAAAACATGTTTTTATTTCGGACGATAAAACAATAGAAATGATATTAAATATAGATAATAGTGTTGATAAAATTTATATTCCAATTAATAATTTAAAAAGCAAAAACATTGAAGTAAAAGATTACTTAAATTGTTTATATAAAACTTTAACAAAAAATGATATTAAAAGAACTAATAATAATAAACTTATAATTACTTTTAATATAGAAAATATTTCAAACTTAAACTTAATAGAAGAAATAATAAAATATGAAAATGAATTAAAAGAAAAACTTAATTATAAACTTATTGGATATAAACTTTCTGCTTCAACAAATTTTTTTGAAAATAATTTAAAAGAAATTAAAAATTTAATAGAAAAATATAATATTCCATTAAAATTATATTTATATTTAAATACTATTTCTAAAGAATCTTTAACTAATCCAAATTATTTAAAAAATCTAGTAAATTTTGAAAAAAAATTAAAACAAAACTACTTAATAAATAAAGATAAAAAGATATTTAAAGATGATAATGTAATTACTTTATTATATTTAATTTCTAATAATTATAAAGAAGAATTAAAAAACATTTCTTTATTTTTATCAAAATATAAGCTTCCTATAAGAATTTATTATTATGAAAAAATAAATAAAGAAATTAAAAATTGGATTAAAGAAAATAAAAATATTGTTGTTGAAACAAAAATATTAGAAGAAAACAAAATTAAAAACAATTATATTTTTAAACACTATTATGAAGAATTTGACAAAGAAGAAGAAAAAGAAAAATATGAAAAATGGAAAACAAAACATCAAATATTTGAAAAAGAAAGAAAAGACTATTTAAACTGGGATGAATATTTTATGGCTGTTGCTAAACTATCTGCTAAAAGGAGTAAAGACCCAAACACACAAGTAGGAGCTACTATAGTTAGTAGTGATAATAGAATATTGTCAATTGGTTATAATGGGACACCTAACGGATATAAAGATGAAGCATTCCCATGGATGCGTGAGGGAGATAAATTACAAACAAAATACATGTATGTTGTACATGCTGAGAGAAATGCAATATTAAATTATAGAGGTCATAGAAAAGATTTTGAAAATTCTATGTTTCATTATTTCCATGTAATGAATGTGCTAAAGAAATAATACAGTCAGGTATTAAAGAAGTAATATATTTATCTGATAAATATAAAGATACTGAAGAAACTATTGCTTCTAAAAGATTATTTGATATTTGTGGAGTCAAATATAGACAATTGAGTTTAGAAAATAAAAAGATTATCGAAATTGATTTAAAAATATAGATAATCTTTTTTTTAAAAATTTTAAAGTTTAATTTTATAAAAGGTAGTACGTAAAATAGTACCTAATTATATTCAAACATCAAAAAAACCTTGAAATTCAAGGCTTAATATTAAATTGGAGCAAGTGACCGGAATTGAACCGGCATCTCAGCCTTGGCAAGGCCGCATAATAACCATTATACTACACCTGCATGTAAAAATATAATAACATATTTTTACTAATTTTAAAACTTTAATTTAATATTTTTTATAAAATCATAATATTTATTATTTATTTTTACTGCAAATTTAAGCTTAAGAATTAAACTTGGTAAACTATAAACTTTAAATCTATTTATATAATATTCTTCAGATAATTTTTCTAATACTTTAATTGTTAAAGTTTTTTTATTTTTTGTTTTAAATTCTTTCATTAAAGCATCTAACATATATGGTGTTATTTTTCTTAAAATTTTATCAAAATATTCTGGTTTTTTATTTTTTATATAATATTTTGTTCCATCTAAATTATCAATTGCTCTTAAAGTATCATAATAACCAAGTTTCATATTTCTTTCATTTTTCTCTGGAGTAAAAACAAGTACCGTTCCAAGCCTTTCTTTAGGTTTAATATATATTACCTCTTGGTCTTCTTTTAAACTTGGCTTCTTTACCCTGCCTAATGCACCTGTACGTATTGCATAAACTTTTTTATAATTCTTTTTTAATAACATTGAGATAGGTAAATTATCATAAAAACCACCATCTAAATAATATTTATTATCAATTATCTTTTCGCTTTTAAACACAGGTAAATAACAACTAGCAATTAAATATTCTATTAACTTACCCTTAGGAATATCTTCTTTAAAAACTTCCTCTGGTTTCCTATCACTTAAATTATATGTAACAAGTCCAAAATCAACTACACTATCTCTTATTTTCTTCTCATTTATATTCTCATTTAATATTTTTTTTAATTTTGTAGTATCTACACCAGCATTTTTTAAAATATCAATTGTAGTTTTTAGCGTTCCAAAAATAACCTTTTTAGATATTTTTTTATGATAAATATTATCTATTAATTCATTATCTATTCCAATTAAATCATTTGTAGTTGTACTTTTCCATAATTTAATCATTTTTTTATATTCGCCAGCACATACAAACGCAGCATTAATAGAACCTATTGAAGTTCCAACTACTCCATCAATAATAATTCCTTTATCTAATAAAGCTTTAATTGCTCCAGCGTGGTAAGCACCTTTTGCTCCGCCACCTTCAAGTACTACACCAATCATTATTTAACAACTCTTTCTACAGAATTTCTTCTTTCATTATCTATTGCTCTAATAATACTGATAAATATTAATAGGCAAAGTCCACCGAAAACAAGCCCCATTAAAACATCACTTAAATAGTGTATTTGTAAATAAAGTCTTGAGAGTGAAATAAGAAAAATAAGTAAACTAGAAAGTATTATAACTGCTCTTTTTATTAGCTTATCTTTAAACGTAGTGCAAACTAAAACACATAACATTCCATAAAATGCAATCGCACACATTACATGTGAACTAGGAAAACTATATCCTGTGATATCTGGTACTAACTCTGAGATTGGTCTGGGTCTTACAAAAATATTTTTTAAAATGAAATTCATTACATATACCCAAATTAAATTTATTGCCATAAACATACCATATCTTTTATCTTTTAAACCTATTAAAATTAATATTATTATAGGAATAAAAATATACTCACTACCAAAAAATGTAACAAATTTCATAGCTTTAGTAATTGGCTCACTTACCATAAATTCTTTAAAGAAAAGGTATACAGCCTCATCTATATCCTGAATTTGTTGCATTACCGTATATTTACAAATAATACATCCTATTATTATTATCAAAAAAATAGCTACTAAAATAATAACACGCCTTAAAATATTAAAACTCTCGTTAGCTATTTCTTTCATATATCTCACCCTTTTCAAATTCTTTTTCGTATTTCTTTTTTAATCCTTTAAAATCACTTATTATACTAGGTTTAATATTAAATATTCTTGGAACGTAATCCGCAGCAATTAACACAGGTCCACTACTAGTAAGTGTTACATCCCAAGTTACATATCTAACCTCATCAAATTCTTTAGCAATATATGTAACAAATTCTTCTAATTCTTTTATATTTTTTAATTTATACCCCTCAAAATCAACCTTACTCTTGGGATGAATATTATACTTTTTACCTGCAGAGTCAATCGCTGGATATAATATTTTCCCATCTTCATCTAATAAAGTATATAACCCTCCATTATTTAATGAATTAAGAAGACTTCCTCTACCAATTTTAAAAATTCTATTTAATATAGACACTTCTTTATTATCATTTAAAAATGTAGTAATCTGTACTGAATTAACACAACTTTCACAAAGATTGTTTAATTCATTTGTTTGATATAGAAATTCCTCAACAAGCACTAACTTCTTTTTGAGTAAGCTATCAAATAATTTTTTTCTATCAGTCTTGGCATTAATTCTTATTGCTTCTATATTTATTTTACTAGTTTTATTTATTGGTTTTGCAATTATTTTACTTTTACCTATTAAAAAATCAATAAATTCATTATAATTATTTTCCTTTAATAAAAAATAATCTCTATTAATAAAATTTTTAAACACTTGATTAAATTCATACCTATTATCAAATACATATTTATAATTA
>USDC01000047.1 GCA_900553435.1 uncultured Mycoplasmatota bacterium | reverse complement strand
CTTTTAATTTCATAATACACCTCAAAAAAACTACAGTTTTCTGTAGTTTATTTTAGTATAATCTACCCCCCCCGCAAGTTTTTTCTGGAAATTGCTATTTGTTTATTATAAACTTAATTTATACATATTATCTATTGTTCCTGTTCCAGAAGTATTTTAACATTTAGTGAAAACAAATAACCATAGAACTGAAAATATAGAGAGCAACCATAAAATCATCAACATTTTTATATAAAAATATCACTATTAATAAATAGTGAGGTTGACAACTTAGAACTTTAAAAAATTTACTAAATATCAATTACTTGCAATATCAGTCATTATATTATTGTGCTTGCATAGTTTCTAAAGAATTAAAGTATAAAATTACATTAGTAATCACATCATTTATTGGTATATTAATCCAATTACTTCCCGCATTATCTAATCTAACTACAAAACTTCTATTATTTAAGATTGTTTCTAGTCTTAATATTATTTCATTAATTGTGCTTTGATTTATATTTTTGTCATTAATGATTAGTAAATCAATGTATTTTAATAATCTTTCTTTATTTAAGATATTGTTGTTAATTAAATAATAAAAATCAAAAATATCTTTATATCTAGTAGAACGAATACCAAATTTTAATAAAGATTTCAATTTTTCACATACAATTTGCTCAGGTGAATTTATAAGCAGTGATACACTATCATCTAAATTATCAAAATTAAATATATATATTCATCTTGTTCTAATTCAAAATATTTATGTACAACCACATCCAATTTTGTTTCAAGTGAATTATTATAGTTATCAGTAATTAATATATTTACACGTTTTCCGTCATATAGCTGATGATGTAATTTTTCAATATAACTTTAGACTAAAAGACACACTAAACAAACAACTAATGAGTCATTTAGTTTAATTTTATCTATCTAAATCATAACTTTATAAGCTTATAATCAGCATAATCAAAAAATCCATTTTATTTAGATATTCCCCATAATATCAATTACATTATTCCTATCAAAATAATTACAATTTGAAGTATTTTTCCTGAATATTTTCATTAGCACTTTACTAAAAAATATGAAGTGATTTTTGAATTATTACTTATTCTGATAACTTTGCTCACAAACTTTGTTAGTTTTTAAGGGGAAAATATAAAGCTATACATATTATACGTTATGTTTAAAATCAAGCAACTATTTTAATTACTTATTTAAATCATCCATTATATTTTCTTTAAACTTCTTTATTAGTCTTGCTTTTTTAATTAAATAAATTATTATCAAAACTAGTACGACTATTCCTAAAATTATTAAAGTTATTTTATCATTCATTTTTTCACCACCCTAGCACACTTAATATCTCTACAAAATTATTTTCAAAGAAAATAAATATCATCGCACCTAAAATTAAAAATGGTCCAAATGGTACTATATCTTTATTTTTATCTCTCATTACAAGTAAAGCAAACGGAAGAGCAATCATGCTCGATATAATTATACCGCATATAGATGGGATAATTCCATTAGTTGCTCCTATTAAAGCCATAAGTTTTATGTCTCCTCCACCAAGAGATTCTTTTTTAAAGATTTTGTCTCCTAATATTTTTACAAATAACATAATAAGAAACATTACTGCTGCGGATATAAAGCTAAATAACAATCCACTTGTTCCCTCATAAATAAAATTTATTAAAAATATAAAAATCAAACCAATAATTATTACTCTATCACTAATATAATAAAATAAAAAATCACTTACAATGGTAATAACAAGTACACTACTTAAAACTAAAAGTAAAAAAAACTCTTGTGTAAATCCATACTTAACGAAAGCTGTTACAAATAAAACTGCAGTTAACATTTCAATAAATGGATAAATAGGACTTATCTCTTTTTTACAATAAGCACATTTACCATGCAACATTAAATAAGAAATTATTGGAATATTCATATACCACTTTAATTTATTTTTACATTTTGGACACATACTAGGTGGATTTATTACTGAAATTTTTTGTGGTATACGTTCTCCTATACAACAGTAAAAACTACCTAGTACAAATCCTAAAATCATTATAATTATAAATAATAAAACTTCCACAATATCACCTTATTCTAAATTAGAATATAAACCAAACATTGGAACTATTACCGCAAGTATTATTGCCCCAACAATAAATGCCAAAAACGCTATCATAAAAGGTTCTATAAAATTCTTTAAAGTCATTAACATAGTCTTTTGTTGTTCTTTATAAAAATCTGCGACCTTTTCTAACATACTTGCAAGTTCACTAGTTCTTTCACCTGTTACTATCATGTAATAAGCTACTTCTGGTACATATTTATTATCTTTAAATGTATCACTCATCTTATTTCCTTTTATCAAGTTATTTATTGTATCTTTCATTATCTTTTTATAAATTTCATTGTTTGTTATTTTACTTAATATTTCAATTGAATCAGTAAGTGCAACATCTGCTTTTGAAAGAGCCGCAAATGTTCTTGAAAAAAGTGAAATTTCATTATAAATCATAATCTTGCCTACTATAGGTAAATTCATTAAAATTATTTGAATTACTTTTCTAAAACCTTTAACTTTCCTATAAAACAACCTAAAAAGAAATATTAATATAAGTAAAATTACAAAAAGCCAATAATAATTATCAGTCATCCAATTAGATGCGGATAAAACAAGAGAAGTAAATGCATTCATTTCTACTCCACTAGATTCGTATACATCTACAAATTTAGGAATTACATATGTTAAAATAAAAGAAATTATTGCAATAGAAAAGACTAAAACAATTGAAGGATATGTTGCAGCACTTACCATATCTCTTTTAATATTCTCTTGAGTCTCATAATAATTTATCATTTCATTTAATGTACTATCTAAATCTCCTATTGCTTCTGCGGATTTTATCATATTTATTAAAAGTAAAGGGAAAAATTCACCTTGCTTTTCTAATGCAGCCGAAAAATTCTCACCCATAGTAAGTTCGTATATTACACTTTCAAAAATAGGTTTATATCTTCTATTTTTATTTTCCTTTGCAAGTAATTTTACTGCATCAACAAGTGGTATACCACTTTTTAAATATGTTCTAAGTTGAGTTAACCAAAATATTAAATCTTTAGTTCTTATTTTATTTTTAAAAAGTGTTGGTTGACCATGTAAAAATGTAATCATAGCTCCATTTTCTATTTTATAAACAGTATAACCTTTATCAAGTAAATAAGTATAACAGTCAAGTTTACTTAAAGCATCAAAATACCCTACCATTACTTTACCTTCACTATCTTTAACTATGTATTTAAAAGTTTTTTTTGTTTTTTCTTTTACACTTGTTTTTTTTACAGTTTCTAAATCTAAAGCAGATAGCTTATTATAACTTTTTTTATTACTTTCTTTTTCTGATTTTTTGTCCATAAGCTCTCTCCTATTCTTATAAAATTATAACATTTAAAAAAAATATTGTAAATTGTAATATTTTTTATCTTTTTTTCATTTTTAGAATAAAATATATTAGGTGAAAGTTTATGTTTGGAAATAATTTGTTTGGAATGGCAAACACTATAAATACAGCTAAAAATACACTTAGTTTTAGTAAAATATTAAGTGGTGCTGGTAAAGCATTAAACTTTGCTAATAAAGCTATTCCAATGTATTATCAAATTAAACCAATGTTAAATAATGCTAAAACATTAGTTAATATGTATAGTAAAGTAAAAGAAGATGATTCTAATAAAAAAGAAAGTGTTAATAATAATATCAACACTAACAATAAAAGTATTACAACTACATCTAATACTAAAACTATTAAACAAAAGAATGATACTTTTTCTATTGATGATGCAGTAAGAGATTCTTATGAAGGAAATAAGTTTCGTAATGATATGTTTTGTCCAGAATGTAGACAGGCACAATTGACATTAGTGGCAGAAACATCAAAGCATCGTGCATATTTAAAACGTATACCTTCATCTTCACATCAACAAGGTTGCTCATTTATCTATAAATATGTTACAAACAGGGTGATAATAAAAAAATATATTGATTCATTAACTAAGGAGCAATTGCAAGACAAACTTGATTCAATTATGAGATTATTGTGTAAACCTCAATTAATACATGATAATTTAGAAGCGACTAATGCAAATGATAAAAACATAAAAGTATCGCCAATGTTAATCCCTGTAAATGAACAACACGTAAATAATTTAAATGCGTTAAGAAGAAAAAAGATAGGGTCTTATATTGATAAGTTGGATGAAGGAGTAGTTTATGTTTTTTATGGAACTGTACGCTTAGAAATGAATTGTATAGAGAAAAAAGATCCATATACAAAAGAAGAATATAAAATGTCTTTTCTGAACGTTTATTCATTGAATAAAAATAATGAATGGAAAAAAAGAGCTAGTCTTTATCAAGGTAAAAAGTCTTTGCATATAAGTGAGAACTCATTATATTATATTGTTTTCATGGGCTATGCAGAATTTAAGAATGGTTATCCAAATATAAGGTTAGTAAATAAAGATGCTGTTAAATATGAGAAAAAAATATAAAGACGGGTATATTTTTGTGAAGACATAAGTTTCGGTAGAAATTACAAAAATAATTCAATAAAAATCTTAATTATGCAGATATTTAATGCTAATGAAATGGAGGAAGAGTATAAGTATGAACCAAACTTTGGCAAAGGAATATCAAAATCTTTATTATAGTGGAGATTTGTGTAAAAATTTAAGTTATTATTCGTGCCCAATAAGATATGAAGAAATGTTTGAAGGAGAAAAATGTGAGAAAAAATGCTATCAATTTATAGAACGACATTTCCAGTGTGGGTATAAAATGACGGCTATAAGTAGTATTTTATCAAAGAATGAAGATATAGAGAAATTATCTGCTAATGTAAGAAGTGTGCATATGGTCTCATTATATCTTTTGGGATATGCATTAGCTGAAAGTTTTGATAAGGATTTAAAAAAGTATTTTTCAAAATATATAAAGAGTTTAAATAATAAAATTACCTCGTGGTATGATTTTAGATATACATGGTTTTTAACAGCCTTATTTCATGATATTGCGTCATGCAAGGAAAATATTGATGAGAACAATACGATGGAGAATATTCAATATTTTGAAGATGTATTGAGAAGCAAAGAAAATATCTATAACTATACATTACAAAATGGAAAAAAATTTATTCCAAGATTTTCGGAAGATTACATATTGCAATATTTAAGCAAAAGAAAAGAAGATATGAAATTAGATCATGGAATTATAGCAGGGTATCATTTTTTTGAATCAATATATAGAGAATATGAGCAAAAATTGGGAAATAAGGAAATGCAAATTGAAAAGATAAATAATGATAGAATACTTCTTTGGGATAGATCACATATGGATCATTTTGCATTTATTGCAGATGCAATTATATCACATAATATATGGTTCGGATATTTGGATAGAAATGAGTATATAGAAAAATGGAACTATGATAGGTATCCATTAAATTTTATATTATGTTTATTGGATACAGTAGAACCTGTAAAAAGATTTTGTGAAAATGAAAAGTCAAAATTAAAATATAAGCAAGTTCTAGAAAACATTTCAATTATTCAAAATGGGAGACGAAGTATAAAAATATCGTGGAATGGGTGGCTAGAAAATATGAATAATGAGGCGTTTGAAAAATGGAAGTCTAATATTAAAGAATTAGATGAATGGATGGACATAGAGGTTAAAGAATTAGATAAAAAAGAATTTTTAATTCTAAATTGGTAAAAAAGAAAGCTATTTATAAGAATTTAAAGCAACATATACATTGATAAATCACTAAGTAACTATACGATAATTATAACATAAGGGCATTGTAATGATAGAATATATAAAATTTGAAGATCCTAAAAGAATTGGTAATTTAGAACTGGATTTTCGTAATGAAAATAAGAAAGCTTGTAATACAATTGTATTTGCTGGGGAAAATGGAAGTGGAAAAACATTAATTTTAAAGATGATTAA
>USDC01000046.1 GCA_900553435.1 uncultured Mycoplasmatota bacterium | reverse complement strand
AATGTTAGAAATAATTAATGAAAATAATAATGTAGAAACAAAAGATAATAACGAAGATGTTTTTATTAAAGAAAAAATAACAAAAGAACAAAAAATAAATAAAAAAGAAGAAAAACCTAAAGAAAAACTTAAAAAAGAAACACCGATAGAAAAAGGAAATATAGAACAAGTAAATAAAATAAGAATAAATAATACTTTAGCACTTGCAAATAAAAACATTCTTATTAGTTACAAGGCAAAATATGATTTAATTAACGATTATTTAACAAATAGAAAATTTAGTAAAATAGTACCACATTTATTAAGTGGAAAAATAGTAGTTGCCGCAGAGGAAAAAATAATAATAAGCGTTGAAGATGCTTCAGCAAAACAATTTTTGTTAAACAATCTGATATTAACAGAAGAAATTTTTAATAAAATATTTGATAAAACAATTAAAGTTTCTTTTCTAACAATTTCTGAATGGAATTTAGAAATGAACAAATATAAAGAAAATATAAAAAATAATAATAAATATGAAGTTATAGAAGAACCAGAGATTATTTTTAATGATAGTCTTTCTAAAATTGAAGAAGAGGCTTTAAATATTTTTGGCGAAGAAAAAGTAGAATTAAAATAGGAGGAATAGAAAATGAATATGAAAAATTTAATGGCACAAGCTCAAAAAATGCAAAAAGATATGATGAATATAACTAAGGAGTTAGAAAGTAAAGAATATACATCTAATGTAGGATTAGTAACATTAAAAATGAATGGAAAAAGAGAAATAATAGAATTTTTAATTTCAAAAGATGAAAATATAGATGATATTGAAATGTTAGAGGATATGATTTCAACTGCTTTTAATAATGTACTTAAAGAAATAGAAGAAGAAAAAGAAAAGAAGTTAGGAAAATATACTAATGGTCTTGGAGGATTGTTTTAATAATGATATATCCAGAGAGCTTTAAAAACTTACTAGAAAGCTTTAAAAAGTTACCTGGCGTAGGAGAAAAAAGTGCAGAAAGAAATTTGTATGCAATATTGGATATGGAATTTGATGAAGTAGATGAGTTTTCAAAAAATTTAATTGAATTTAAAAAGAAAATTAAAAAATGCAAAATTTGCGGTCATTATACAGAAAACGAAATATGTGATATTTGTTTGGATGAAACCAGAGATAAACAAACAATATGTGTAGTTGAGGATTCAAAAACAATTTTTAGTTTTGAAAAGTTAGGTAATTATCATGGGCTTTATCATGTTTTAAATGGTTTGATTTCTCCTATAGATGGGGTAAATCCAGAAGATATAAATATTGAAAAACTGATTAATGATAGAATATTAAAAGAGGTTAAAGAAGTTATAATAGCTCTATCACCATCTTTGGAGGGTGAGACAACATCACTTTATTTGAAAAAATTATTAGAAAATAAAAATATAAAATTATCTAGATTATCATATGGTATACCAATGGGGACTGATATAGAATATTTAGATCCTTTAGTTATTGAAAAAGCTTTAGAAGATAGAAAAACTATTTCATAATTTATTTTCTACTCTAATATATTAATTTAGAGGGAGATAAATATGAAAAAAATAATTTTATTAGTAAAAAAGATAGTAGTTGCAATATTAATGTTATATACAATAAATTTAATTATTAATCAATCTGGGATATTATTACCAATAAACATTTTTTCAATTGGTTTAGTTACTATTTTAGGTTTACCAGCTGTATTTGGGTTATTTATTATAAAATTTTTTATTTTGTAGAAAAGGAATTATTATGAAAAGTTTAAAAAATGAGTTTGAAAAATACAAATTAAATAAAAAAATTGGACATGCTTTCTTACTTTATAATATTAATTATGAGAATATAAATGTAGAATTAAATGATGTTATTAATTCTTATTTTTTTAATGATGAAGAAAAAATAAAAGAAATATATATAGTTGAACCTAAAAAAAACACTATAACTAAAGAGCAAATAAAACAACTGCAGGATTATCTAAAAAGTTATTCACAATTAAGCACAAACAAAGTATATGTTATAAAAGAATGTGAAAAAATGAATTTATCTGCTGCAAATAGTATGTTAAAAATTCTAGAAGAACCTCAAAATAATATTTATGCATTTTTGATTACTACGGATATAGATAAAGTTTTACCCACAATTATTTCTAGATGTATAAAAATTTTTGTTGAAAATAAAAAATTAGAACTTGATGAAAGTATTAAAGAAGAAAGTTTAGAAATATTAAATCTGTTGTTTTATAAGAGTGAAAATGAAAATATTGATAAAATTTATAATAAATTAAAAACAAAAGAAAAAGAAGAAATAAAAAGGTGTTTAGAAAATTTAATAATCTTATTAAAAGATTTAGTTAATATAAAACTCAATATGAAAACTGAAAATTATAAGAAAGAAGAAATTTATAAACTTTCGAATAGTGTAGAATTAAAAGATATTATAGAGAAAATAGAATTTTTAAATGACATTGTAACAAGATTGGATTATAATATAAATGCTAATATGTTTATTGATAAATTAATAGTAAATTGGTAGGTGTGTATGAAAACGTATGGAGTAATTTTTAAAGAAAACGGAAAAGAATATAAATTTTCATCAAAAGAGTTATTTGAAAGCGGAACTAAAGTAATAGTGGATACAGAGCGAGGTCAACAACTAGGAACTATAAAAAACAGTTACGAAAAGGAAAATACAAAAAATCTAAAAAAAATAAAGAGAATTGCTGGTAAAGAAGACATAGAAAAATATAAAAAAAATAACAAAGACGCTTTAATCGCTTTAAAAAAAGCTCAAGACTTGGCAGATAAATATAACTTAGAGATGAAATTTATAGATGCAAGTTATAATTTTGATAGAACACAACTTTTATTGATTTTTACTGCGGATACAAGAGTAGATTTTAGAGTTTTAGCTAAAGAACTTGCCTCACTATATAAAACTAGAATAGAACTTAGACAAATTGGTGTTAGAGATAAAGCTAGAGAAATCTCAGGTATAGGTCAATGTGGAAGAAAATTGTGTTGTGCAAGTTTTTTAAAGAATTTAGAATCTGTTAGTATATCTATGGTAAAAAATCAAAATTTGGCATTAAATCCAAATAAAATAAACGGACAATGTGGAAGGCTGCTTTGTTGTTTAAATTATGAAGATTGTTTGTATACTGAATGTAGAAAAGGACTGCCTAATGTTGGAGATGAAATAGAAACTGAAATAGGAAAAGCAAAAGTAACTTTTGTTGATGTATTAAATAGAACTTTTACTGCCGAAAATGAAAATGAAGAAAAAATTACAATTAATTTAGAAGAGCGTGAACTAAGTGAGCAAAAAGATAAATGATTTGCTGGGATATGGTAATTTAAAAATAGTACAAGACAAAAATTACTTTAATTTTAGTTTAGAATCTATATTATTACCTAACTTTATTAAAGTAAATAAAAGTGATAATAAAATAATTGATTTAGGTTGTGGTAACTTACCTATACCACTTATAATAAACTATCTTTATCCAGAAAAAGAAATTATTGGTATTGAACTTCAAAAAGAAATATATGATTTAGCTATAGAGACCTTAAAGATAAATAATTTAGAAAACAAGATAAAAGTTTTAAATATTGATATAAAAGATATTAAATCATATTTTAATTCAGAATCATTTGATATAGTTATTTCAAACCCGCCCTATTTTAATAAAAATGAACAAACAAAAATAAATGATAATAAAGTAAAATCAATAGCTAGGCATGAGATTGCTATAACTTTAGAAGAAATAATAGAAAAAGCTTCATTTTTACTAAAAAATAAAGGAAAATTTGGACTAGTCCATAGAACTGAAAGGTTAGATGATGTAATTATTTTATTAAAGAAATATAATATAGAACCTAAAAAAATCCAATTTATATATCCAAAAATAGATAAACCTTCTAATTTGTTTTTATTAGAAGGTGTTAAAAATACAGGTAAAGGGATTAAGGTTTTAAAACCGTTAATTGTGCACGATAAAAAAAATAATTATTCCCAGGAAATAAAAGAAATATTTAAAATATAATATTTCCTGAAAATATTTCCCGGGAAATATTTTAGAGGTGAAATATGAAATTAATAGTTGGTTTAGGAAATCCAGGAAAAAAATATGAATATAATAGACATAATATTGGTTTTTTAGTGTTAGATCATTATTTAAAAAACAGTGATTTTAAGGAAAAGTTTAATGGTTTATATAAAATTGAAGTGATTAATGGCGAAAAAGTTATATTTTTAAAACCACAAAGTTATATGAACCTTTCTGGAAATGTTGTAAAAAAGTTTAAAGATTTTTATAAAATAGATATTTCTGACATTTTAATTATATATGATTTGAATTTGGTATACTAAAATTGAAACCGAAAGGAAGCTCAGGAGGTCATAACGGTTTAAAAAATATTATTGAAATGTTAGGAACTTCAGATATTAAAAGATTAAAGATTGGAATTTCAAAAAATAATATAGAATTAAAAAATTATGTTTTATCAAATTTTAATAAAATAGAAAAAGAAAAATTAAATGAAATCTTAAAAATGACTGATAGTATAATTAGTGACTATATAAACTATGATTTTCAAACATTAATGAATAGATACAATTAAGGGAGGAAAAAATGTTTTTTGATAATTTATTCACATTAAAATTAAAAAACAAATTAAAAATCTCTATTAATAACGAAGAATTATATTCTTTGTTTTTGTTATCTATTTTTAATAAAACTAAACAAAATTTATTAATTGTAACTTCAAATTTAAATGAATGCAATAAATTATACAACAATCTTGCTTTTTACAATCAAGATGTTTATTTCTTTCCAGAAGATGATTATTTATCAAAAAGAGCTTTAGTAACGTCTCCTGAATTTTTTTTAGATACAATAACTTTTTTAAATTCTATAAATAATTCAAAAAACAAAATTGTTATAACAAATATTAATGGTTTTCTAAAGAAACTACCTAATGTAAATAAATTTAAAGAAATGGCTATTAACATAAACGTTAATAAAGAAATTGATAGAAATTTACTTTTAAAAAAATTAGAAAAGATTGGTTATAAAAGAGAAACATTAGTAACCCAAATGGGTGAATATGCAATTAGGGGGATGGTTATTGATATTTATCCTTTTGATTTTAAAAATCCTATTAGATTAGAAATGTTTGGGGAAGCTATTGAAAAAATAAGTGAGTTTGATATTAATACACAAAGGAGTTTAAAAGAAGAACTTAAAAATGTTAATATAAAACCGATTATTGATGATGATTTGGAACAAAAAAATTCATATTTGTTAGATTATTTAGACGACGCTTTAGTTATATATCAAGATTATAACGAAATTTTAACTATGCAAAAAAACATTAATGAACAAAAGAAATTTTATAATGATAATGAATACATTGATGTAACAAAACTAAATATTAAAAATTGTATTTATGTAGATAAAATAAATAATAATGATAGTGAAATAGTTTATGATGCACAAGACTTAACTGCAGAAGTTACTTCTTTTGAAAAGTTAGAGAAATTTTTGATTAAGGAAAATAGTAAATCTTATGTATTTTTAAATAATATTAAACTTCCTAATGATTTAAAAATCAAACCAGAAAATATAGTTAATTCATCATTAAATAAAAGTTTTAAATTTAATGGAATATGTTACATTTCATTATTAGATGTGGCTGGAAATAATGAATCAAAAGAATATAAATCAAAAATAAAATACGGTACAAAAATTTCGGATTTAAATGATTTAAATATAGGAGATTATGTTGTACATAAAGACCATGGAATAGGCATATATAATGGTATTAAAACAATAGAAAAAAACGGAGTAAAAAAAGATTATATACTTATAAATTATAAGTCAAATGATAAATTATATATACCTGCTCAAAATTTAAAAAAAATATATAAATATTCTTCAAAAGATGGAAAAATACCAAAAATATATAGATTAAATAGCAAAGATTGGGTAAAAACTAAGTATAAAATTAAAAATAAAATAAGAGATATTTCTCAAA
>USDC01000045.1 GCA_900553435.1 uncultured Mycoplasmatota bacterium | reverse complement strand
CTTCTAGTTCAAAATCATTGTTTTTATTTTTAGGTTTTCTAAGAGTGTTTATTAAGTTAATTAAAAGTATTAATATTAGTAAACCACCTAAACCTAAAATTATATAGTCTTTTTTCTTATCATTGTCTTCTTTTTCATTAATTATTACATTTTCATTATCTGGGTCATATAATTGTAGTGTTCCCTCAGTTTCTTCATACATGTACCAATTTACTTTACCAGTAGCTAGGTTCATTCCATATATTAAAGAGTAGTCACTTGATTTTTTCTTTTTATATGCAGTTATTTTTTCATTATTAAATTCTATAGTTGCTTTTTTGTATCCTTTTATAAGTTTTAGTGCATCTTCATCAGGAGTCATTACATAAAGTATTATTGCCTCTGAAGATAATTCAATATATTTAGTATATTCATTTTTATCTTTGTCATATACATATAAAGCGATGTTTCCTTTTTCATCTTTTAGTCCAACTAGAGTAAGTTTAGTAGTGTCATTTGTAAACGCTGGGATTTCTTGTCCATCTATTTTTATAGTTGTTTTTTTATAACCAGATGGTGCTTTTAGTTCGTCTGCATCTTTTACTACAGTTAGGTTTTTACCATCTATTTGTACTTTAATTGGGTCTTTTTCTTTTACATTCGCAGTAATTGTATATGTTTTAGTTGAGCCGTTTTCTGCGGTAACAGTTATGTTTATTTTATTTGCTCCTTCACTTACATTTATTTTTCCAGTACCGCTTACACTTGCGTTTTCATCCTCAGCACTAGCAAATACTGAAATGTTTTTTGTACCTTCTTCTAAGCTTACTGTGTAAGATGTTGTTTTTTTATCAAATGAAGGGGAAAGTTTTCCTTCATTTATTGATAGGCTTTTTAAGTAGTTGTTTGTACTTAAGTTTTTGTCTGGTGTTTTAGTGCTTGAACTAGAACTACTTGAACTTCCACCACCATAACTAGGTGTACTTGCGGTAACTGTTTTACCAGATATTGATGGACTAGTTTCTTGAACTGGTTCCCAAGTTGTTACAAGTCCGCTTTTAACAGTTATAAATGAACTACCAGAACTTCTTGCTTTAAATTTAAATGATTTAGAAGAAGATGTTTGTCCATCTAATTCTTGATATACACTAGTTCCTCCGCTAACTAGACTTAATTTACTTGAGTTATAGTTTAATGTGTAGGAATAAAGTCCTATACCACTTGAAGAGGAAGCAGTAATTGTAACTGTAAATGTTTGACCTACTGTTACACTTGATGGTCCACTAACACTAATTCTTGAAGATGCAGCATTTATATTTGTACTGCATATAAAGAATAGTGTAGTAGCTATAAAAGTTGTTAGTAATATTTTAATAATATTTTTCATATTTTTCTCCTTCTATTTAATTACAGAATCTCCTGCGATATGTTTTCTTATATAAACAAGGTCAACTGTGTTTATTTTTCCGTCTCTATTTATATCAGATGCTTCTTTATATAAAGCATTAAGTGCGTTTGAGTTTTTAATAACTTTTCTTATGTATACTAAATCAACAGTATTAATAATTCCGTCTCCATTGTTGTCTCCTTTAACAACTAATGTGTAAGTTCTAGTAGATTTTGAGTTAGTAATTGTAACTTTGTCTCCAGTTTTTATTTTTTCACTATCAGATTTTGCTTTTCCACTAGATGTATTAATTGTTGTATTTACTATTGAACTAATTTGTTTAAATGTATTTTTAAGTATTAAAGCTGTTATTCCTGGTGTAAATCCACTTAAGTAACTGTTATTTAATTTTCCTCCAGCACTTACTGCGATAGTATCAGCTGTTAGGTCACTTTCATTTTCAGTTGTTAGTTTATTTACTTTAATTGTATATGTTTCTGTGTTTCCAGCTTGAGCAGTAACTGTAAGTGTAAATGTATTTAATCCTGATTTTAATGTTTTTACTCCAGTTCCTGTTACTTTACTTGTTGATTTGCTTGTAGTCGCAGTAATATTTATGCTTGTTTTAGTGCTAGGTACACTTGGTAAAACATATTCTACGACGTCTTTATCAAAACCACTGATTGTTGTTCCATCAATTTTTATTGAACTAAGTGTTGCATCAGTATTTTGACTTCCTGGTAAGCTTGTATATTCTGGCATGTTGTTAAATACAGGAATTATAAAGTTAATAGCTTTTGATTGCACTTTGTTGCTTACATAATTACTATAAGCATTTGCTCCCTCTGTTAGAGGTGCTTGTATGTTTGTCATATATTGATTGTTATATTTTGCATTTATTACATTAAATTTTTCAAAGTATCTAGTTTTTTGATTATTGTTGTAATAATTAGTTTTTATTAAGTCAGCTCCAGCAGTTATTGCTTTTACTGGTGTGTTCCATCCTTTACTTTTTGCATAATCTATTCCACATTGTAGTGGGTTAGAGCAACTACTGTATGCTCCTATGTTAAAGAAGTTGTAATAAGGGCCTTTTGTAGCATCATTTCCATTTCTTCCAACTTCTTGTATACTTCTTGTTGCTAGGTGAACTGGACTTATTGATTTTGATTTACCAGCAGTTACGAAGCTTGATGCATATTTTTTGTTTGTTCCTCCATTAAATGTTGAAGTTACAACTGCGCTTGTATGAATAGCTGAGTTATAGTTATTATTTTCATATACAAATATCGCTTTTTCATTTAAGAAGTTTCTAGGGTCTAGGTAAAAAGCAATTGCTTCATGTCTTACGTTGTACCATCCACCTGTTTCTACTTGGGAAGTACTAGTAGTAACTGCATTATCAGTAGATTGTATTGAGTTAGCACCGTATTCTGCGAGTATTGCATCAGTGAAGTTAGTATTTGTTTTTACGGCTGTAAATGTCCAGTTTGGATATTTTGTTTTTAAGTAAGTTAAATATGGCCAATAGCTTTCTGGAAATCCAGCGCTTTTCCAAGTTGAGTCATATTTAGTAGATGAGCTTGTAACATTGGCTTTTTTTATTATGTAATCACTACAAGCATAGCCTGTTTTATTATTATATTTTATTTTATACCATTTTCCAGAGCAACCATTACCTGCGGCAGCTTCGCTTAGTATTGTTACATTAACACCATAGGTTAGAGTGCCAAGTCTAGTTCCGCTTGTACTAGCTGTAGCTCTAAAACCAAGACCGTCTGTTGCATTTACTCTGGCAATCCAATCGTTTTCAACATAAACATTGTTTGTATCTATTGATTGTACGTTTGTAACATAGTTTGAACAAACATAACCAGTTTTGTTGTTGTATGTTATTTTATACCATCCTTTTGAGCAACCAGTTCCTGAATATTTTGTAGTGCTTTGAAGTGATATTTCACTACCATTTTGTATAGCTCCTAAGATACCATATCCAGTACCAGCTCCACTTCTTACATTTATTCCGTTATCAGAGTTGACTGTCGCAGTCACCAGTATTTTGGCACTAAGTTTTGGAATTAATATAAAAAATGTAACAACCCAAATAGTTAATATTAAAATTATTTTTGATTTGTTCATTTATTACACCTCATCTTACTCTATTTTCTATCCTAACTATTATAACATTATATCATTTTGTCGATTTTTGTACAATATTGTAATTAAAAAAATAACGTTTTTTGTATACTTTTGTCTATAAAAATGGCAAAAAATCTTTAAATTAATGATAAATAGTGTATAATATCTATAAAAGAGGTGTAATATGACTTTAGTTGTAAATGGGCATAGTATATTTTTAGTAATACTTGTCTGCTTTTTAGCAACGTGTGCGTTTGTCCCTTTAACTATTAAAATTTCTAATTTCATTGGGGCACTAGATAAACCAAATAAAAGAAAAATACATAAAAAGCCAATTCCTACTTTGGGAGGTCTTGCAATATTTTTTGGATTTTTACTTGGTTATATCTTTTTTGCAAGAGAAAGTGTATTAATGTTATCAATTTTAATTGCTAGTTTTATAATTATAGTTACAGGTCTTATTGATGATATTAGGCCAATTAAAGCAAGATATAAGTTTTTAATTCAGCTTGCAGTAGCATCTGTAATTGTTTTTTATGGTAATTTAGCTTTTACTGAGATTACTGCTTTAGGGGTAAATATTAATTTTGGACAAATATTAGGCCCAATTATTTCAGTATTATTTATAGTAGCTATAATAAATGCGATTAATTTAATTGATGGAATGGACGGACTTGCAGCATCAATTTCTACAATTTATTTTATAACTGTTGCGATTATTGCGATTATATTAAATAAATTTGGTGGTCTTGATATAATGCTTTCGATTATAATGATTGGTGCAACTTTAGGTTTTCTAATATTTAATTTTCCACCAGCTAAACTTTTTATGGGAGATACTGGTTCTACATTTTTAGGGCTTATGATATCAGTAATTGCATTATTAGGGTTTAAAAATGTAACTCTTACTTCACTTTTTATTCCACTTTTAATTCTAGCAATTCCGATACTTGATACAGCTTTTGCGATTATTAGAAGAAAGATAAAAGGTGAGTCTATAGCACATGCTGATAAGGAGCATCTGCATCATCAACTTCTAAAAATCACTTCTTCTCCTGTTAAGACTTTAATAATAATTTGTTTTATAAATATTTTGTTTTCAGTGGCAAGTATATTTTATGCACTTGATTATACAGATGAAATGATGGCTGTTTATATAGTTTTATTATTTATATTGTTATTTATTGTTTTAAAAACTGATATAATTTTTGATAGGAAGAAGTTAAAGGATATAAAGGAAAAGCATAAAAAAAGATAAAATTATTTTAAATAGTAATTTTATCTTTTATTTTATGTCAAACATATCTAATATTGAATTATCTTTTTTGTATTCATTTTTTTTATTATCTTTAGTTTTTTCTTTGTTGTTATCTTTTGGTTTTGAAGCATTTATTTGTTTAGATAAAGTAATTGTGATTTCTTTTTCTTTTGTAACATTAGAACCAGCTTTTATACTTTGATTAATACATATGTCATTTTCTTGTTCGTTTTCTTTATAAGTAAATTTACAATTTAAGTTGTTTTTATTACATAAAGCATCTATTTCTGTTTTATTCATTCCAATGAAATTAGGAATAGTAATATTATTTTCTTTTGCAATATAAACAGTAATTGTTTCTAAAGAATTTATTTTAGTTCCTGGTTTAACTGAAAATTTAACAATTTCACCAGGTTCTTTATCACTTTTTATATATTCTTCTTTGTATTTAATGTCATTTCTTTTTGCCCAGTTTGTAAATTCTGTTAGTTTTGAGAAGTTAGGAAGAGTAAGTGTTCCTTTTGAAAAGTATAATATTATTTTATCTTTTTCACTTATTTTGTCTTTTGTTTTATAGTTGGATTTAATAAATTCTCCTTTTTCTTTTTCTTCATCGTAAATATTTTTAAATTCGGCATTAATGTTATTGTTTAGTATCCAGTTATATATTTCATTTTTACTCATTTTTTCTAAATTTGGAATTATTATTTCTGTACCAATTGAAACATAAAGAGTTACTTTAGATTTGTGTGGTATTAGTTCGTCTCCAATGTTTTTATCACTTTTTATAATGTTGTTTTTTTCAATTACTTTGTTAAATTCTTCTTTTATTTCATAATCTATATCATTACTTTTTAGATATATGATTGTTTCTATTTTGTTTTTATTTGTTATGTCTTTCATGTTTATTTTTTTTAGGTTATCACTTAAACAGAATTTTAAGTTTAATTCCTCATTTCTTTTAAGTGTTCCAGTAATGTTTTGTGATAGTAAAGAGTTTGGAGTACATCCATCTTCTTTTACAAAATCAACTACTACATTTGTAAGTTTGTTTTCAGTTAAATACTCAGTTATTTTATTTAAATCCCATTCACTCATATCTGGTATAATTACTTTTTTTTCGTAGTTTGGGCCACCACTTATTAATATACTTATTAAATTTTTGTTTTCTATTACATCATAATTTATTATTTTGTTTTTTCTTACATCATCAGAGTATTCATAAACAGTTTTTAATTCTATGTTATTTTTCTTTGCATAATTATATATTTCAGAATAACTTTTATTAGTAAAATCATAATCTATTTGTTTGGTTAAAATATTTGAACTATATATAATATTTAAGCTAACAAAAATTATTGATAGTGTTTTTACTATTGTATTTAATTTTTGTTTCTTTTTTAAATATAATAAAAGAAAA
>USDC01000044.1 GCA_900553435.1 uncultured Mycoplasmatota bacterium | reverse complement strand
GTATTATTTGAAATAGTAGTTGTTCCAATATTTTGAACTCTACTTTCGTCTTTGATTTTAATTTTTATAGCTCCTGCAGTAGAATTTGTAGCTGTATCAGTTACATTTTTAAATTCGTTGTTTGTAATATTTATATGATCAATATTTATATCATATTTTGCACCATTACCAATATTTAAATCAATCCCTGCAGCACTTCTTTTAATTAATTCTTCTTCTGGATTTTCAGGATAATCACCGATATTTACTGTATCACTAGCATCAAAACTTGAGTTATTAACATCTAGACTTTTAAATGCTTCTGCGTAAATACCAGCCTTTGTATAGTTAACAAATTTAACATTTTCTATTGTTATATCTCCAGCATTTGTTAGATGAACAAGTATATCTTTTGTTCCTTCTCCATCTAGTGTTACATTTTTAATTGTAACATCTTCTACATTTTTAAGATTAAACCCACCAGTAATCTTATATTTATTTTGTCCATCAATAACATCTCCACTTTGAATTGTAATATCACTTGCTGACATATCACTATCCAGTGTAAGAGCATCTGCGCTTAAATTAAATCCTAATATAGAACATATAGAAAATAATATAAGCGACAAACTTTTTAAAGCTTTATTCATTTTTTTCTCCTCCTTTAAATTGTATTTAGTATTATTCTACTACAATTAAAGTATATCATAGGTTTTAAAAAATTAATGTTTTCTCTCTAAAGCTTTACTTTTAATTTTACAGTTATTCTTTTAAATAAAATTTAGTTTTGTTATAATAACTTTGGAGGAATACATGAAAAAAAACAAAAAAAACAAACCAAAATGGAAAAATATTATTGTTATTTTTATATTTTTAATTGCTTTAATTGTATTTGTAATCGCAAGTATTAAATTAATAAATCATTATTTTGATAGTAAAGAAATTAATGAAGAAGTAAATAAATTAAATGAAATTACTAAAATAGATAACATTAAAAATGGTCAAGCAGTTAATAAAGAAAACGCTAGTAAAGACGATCCATATTGGGATTATATTAAAATGGATTTAATGGATGTTGATTTAACTAGTTTAAAGAAAATAAATGATGATACTGTTGGTTGGATTAAAGTTAATGAAACAAATGTGAATTATCCAGTGGTTCAAACAAATGATAATAGTTACTATTTAACACATTCTTTTTATAAAGAGTATAATATGGCAGGATGGGTTTTTGCTGATTATAGAAATGATTTTAATAATTTAGATAAAAACACAATTATTTATGCTCATGGAATGAATAATGGGACAATGTTTGGTTCATTAAGAAAGATCCTTGATAGTGATTGGTATAATGATATAAATAATCATATTGTTAATCTTTCTACTGATAAAGAAAATACTTTATGGCAAGTTTTTAGTATTTATCATATAAAAACAACAAGTGATTACTTGAAAGTTAATTTTAGTAGCAATAAAGATTTCAATAATTTTATTAATATGTTAAAAAAACGTAGTGATGTTAAATTTGATGCTAGTGTAGATGAAAATGATAAAATTTTGACTTTGTCTACTTGTTATAATAAAAGTGAAAAAGTAGTATTGCATGCGAAATTAATAAAAAAAGGAAGGAAATAATTTATGAAGTTAGTATCTTGGAATGTTGCGGGCTTTAGAGCTTGTCTAAAAAAAGGTTTTGTAGAATTTTTCAATGAAGTTGATGCAGATATATTTTGTTTAAGTGAAGTAAAAGCTACAAAAGATCAATATGATTTTTCTCCAGAAGGGTATTATGAGTATTTGTATCCAGCTGAAAGAAAAGGTTATTCTGGAACTTTAATATATAGTAAAGAAGAACCTTTAGATGTTTTTTATGGGTTTGGAGAAGAAGAAAGTGATAGTGAGGGAAGAACAATAACTTTAGAATTTAATAAGTTTTATTTAGTTAATATTTATGTTCCAAATGTTAAAAGAGATTTATCAAGATTAAAATATAGAATGTATTGGCAAGATGAATTTAAAGAATATGTAAGTACTTTAGAAGAAGTAAAACCAGTTGTTATATGTGGAGACTTTAATGTAGCTAATGAAGAAATAGATATAAAAAATGCAAAAGCTAATAAAGGAAACGCAGGTTTTACAGATGAAGAAAGAGGGAAGTTTAAAGAACTTTTAAATGAAGGGTTTGTAGACACTTATAGATATTTTTATCCTACAAAAGAAGAATATTCTTGGTGGAGTTATTTAAATAAAGCAAGGGAAAGAAATATTGGGTGGAGAATAGATTATTTTTTAGTAACAGAAACTATAATTAATAAAGTTAAAAATCCTAAAATTTATACAGATGTTTATGGAAGCGATCATGCTCCTGTTGGAATTAATCTAGATTTAGATTAATTTTTTTGTTTTGTAAAGAGAGTTTAATACTAAGAATTGTGTATAAAAATAATTATTTAAGTTCCAGTAACTAATTCCGCCTAAATTATATTTTTTTACTAAATTTAATTTTTTTTCTAAACTTTTAGCATCATCAAAATGTACTATATGTGATATATTATTTTCATCTATGTAATTAAAGTATGGCGTTTTACTTTTGTTATCAAAAACTATATTCGATTTTTTTTCTATTGCTAAATTAATTGCATCCGCATTATTCATACTTTTAGCCGGATTATTTTTATCAAATGGAAGAGGCCAATCATAAGCGTAATTAGGTACTCCCATAAGTATTTTTTTACTAGGAATAACACTTGTTGCATAACTTAAAACTTCTTCTACTTTATTAATAGGAGAAATAGCTTGTGGTTCCCCATATCTGTATCCCCATTCATAAGTCATTAGTATGACATGGTCTGCATATTTTCCGTGAACTATATAATCATGTGAAAAATATAAAAGTCCTTTTTTATCACTACTTGTTTTAGGTGCGAGAGAAGTCATTAAAAAGTATGAGTTTTCATGCATTAAAGCGCTTGCTTCTTTTATAAATGAGTTATAATTTTCTTTATCTGTTTCATAAACGTATTCAAAATCTATATTTAGTCCATAATAGTTTTTTTCTTTCATTATTTTTAAAATATTGTTAAGAAGAGTAGTTCTATTTTCTTTTTTTATTAAAATTTCATGTGCTAGGTCGCTATTAAAACCTAAATCACCTACAATATTTGTAATAACTAATACTGGTACAGTATTAAAATTTATAGATGTATTAATTATTTTTTCATCACTAATTGGAATTAAAGCACCTGATGAAGTTATATGATAACTAAAGATGCATAAATAGGTTAAGTATGGTAAACTCCTTTTTAATGTTTCAATGTTAGTAAAAGGATAAGCATATCCATTTACTTCTATTTCATATAAGTTGTTTTCATTACTGTTAATTATTAAATTTAAATTAGGAATTAATTCTTCACTTTTTAATGAATTATCTTTTTTTATTTTCTCTACCTCAGTATTAAATTCATTTGAAATTTTATATAATGTATCACCTTTTTTAACTGTATAAATTATTTTAATTCCTCCTTTTTTAATAAATTATATTTTTTTCTTTTATATTTATTAAAAATAATATATAATTATTTTAGAGGAGGATATTTATGAATAGTTATGATTTTAGTTATAGCTATAGCACTAGTTCAGAAGCAGCAGAAGCATTAGCTGGTATGGGCGTAACAGTTATTGTTATAGCATTAATTGCAATGGTTCTTTCTATTGTTGCAAAAGCAGGAGAACCTGGTTGGGGATCAATAGTTCCATTTTATTCTCAATATTTGCAATTTAAGATTGCTTTTGGTAATGGATGGTTATTTTTACTTTTATTTATACCAATTGTAAATGCGATAATGATGATTATTTACGCATTTAAACTTGCTGGTGCGTTTGGAAAAGGTATTGGATTTGGATTTGGTTTATTATTTTTACCTTTCATATTCCAATTAATATTAGCTTTTGGTAGTAGTGAATTTAAGGGTGCAGAAAATTAGGTAATTTATTTACCTTTTTTTGTTGTATTTAAAAATAGTAAATAGTATACTTTAAGTAGGAGGAAGTATTATGTATTTGACATGGTTAATCTTAATTGTACTATTAACAATTATTGAGGTTGCTACAACTAGTTTAGTATCAATTTGGTTTGTTATAAGTGCGATATTTGCCTTAATTGCATCATTTTTTACAGATAGTCTTTTAATTCAATTTGCAATATTTGTTATTGGCGGAGTAATACTACTAATATTTACAAGAAATTTTGTTAAGAAAATAACTAAAAAAGATAATGTAAGAACAAATAGTGATAGGTTAATTGGAATGACTGGAATTGTAACAGAAGAGATAAAAAAGAATTCACCAGGAGAAGTAAAGGCTGACGGAAAGAAGTGGACTGCAATAGCTAACAAAAAAATTAGTGTAGGAGAAGAAGTAAGGATACTTGATATTGAAGGAGTGAAATTAAAAGTAGAAAGGTGTGAAGAAAAATGAGCGTTTTAATAGTTTTATTAGTTTTGGTAATTATACTTATTATTCCAAACGTACATATTGTACCACAAGCAAAAAGTTATGTAATTGAAAGGTTAGGAAGTTATCATTCAACATGGAAAAATGGACTTCATGTAAAAATTCCATTTATTGATAGGATTGCAAATAAAATTACTTTAAAAGAACAAGTTAAGGATTTTCCGCCACAACCAGTTATTACAAAAGATAATGTTACAATGCAAATTGATACAGTTGTTTATTTTCAAATAACTGATGCAAAAATGTATACTTACGGAGTTGAACTTCCAATTAGTGCGATTGAAAATTTAACTGCGACAACTTTGCGTAATATAATTGGTGAACTTGAACTTGACCAAACACTTACTAGTAGAGACATTATTAATTCTAAGATGAGAAGCATATTAGATGAAGCGACTGATGCATGGGGTATTAAGATAAATAGAGTAGAATTAAAAAATATTTTACCTCCAAGAGAAATTCAAGAAGCAATGGAAAAACAAATGAGAGCAGAAAGAGAAAGAAGAGAGAAAATACTTCAAGCAGAAGGTGAAAAGAAAAGTAAAATTCTTATTGCTGAGGGAGAAAAAGAAAGTGTTATTTTAGAAGCTGAAGGAGAAAAACAAAGTCAAATAAAAAGAGCTGAAGGTGAGGCTGAAGCTATATTAAAAATTAATGAAGCTGAGGCTAAAGCAATCTCACTTATTAAAGAAGCCAAAGCAGACAAATCTGTTTTAACACTTAGAAGTTTTGATGCTCTTGCAAAAGTAGCTGATGGTAATGCAACTAAACTTATAGTTCCAAGTGAACTTCAGTCAATCGCAAGTGCTGCATCAGTTATTACTGAAATTGTTAAAGAAGAAAAGAAAAAATAGCTTTTCTTTTTATATAAATAAAAAACACGCATTAGCGCGATTTAAATAATTAATGTGTTTAAAAGTGTGTTTAAAAATAACAAAATATTAAAAAACAACGTAAATACGTTGTTTATTTTCATATTGGTGGAGCATAGGAGATTCGAACTCCTGACCCCCTGCGTGCAAGGCAGGTGCTCTAGCCAGCTGAGCTAATGCCCCAAAATGTAGGCACTTGATAACTTTACCAAGCGAATTTATTGTATCAAACTTTTAATTGATAGTCAATAATAAAAAGTAAAAAAACTAAGCTGAGCTTAGTCATTACAATTATATCCATTTAGATATCTGTTTTTATATGTTTCTAAATCTAAATAATCCTTGTTTACTACAACTGCTGCGTCTGCCTCATCTAATCCTAATTTGTCTATAACTTCACGTGCTTTTTCTTCATCGAAAATTGCATAATTTGTTTCAAAAATTGAAGTTACAGTATTGTTTGTGCTTTGTGTTGTTATATTAACTCCATTTATTTCTCCATATATATTTTTAAGTCCGTTATATGTTTCTATATATGTGTTTTTATTTTGAGGAGTAACATCAACTTGTGTTTCATTTTTAACATTTATAACTGTATTATTTTCGTAGCTTATTGTTGCTTTAAAGTTTGTGTTTACACCATCTATTTCTTCTGTTTTTGTACAGATTAATTCTCCATCTTGATTTTCTACTTCTTTATTTTTATTAACATCTTTATTTTCTTTTTCTTCATTACAACCAGTAATTATAAATAAAGCTAATATTAAAGAAAAACCAATTAAAATTTTTTTCATTTCCCATTACCTCCGTTTTATAAATTCTTGATTTC
>USDC01000043.1 GCA_900553435.1 uncultured Mycoplasmatota bacterium | reverse complement strand
AACATAATCTATAATCAATTATCATAGACTATCAATTTTAATCATCTAAATGGTCAATGGCGTATTGAGCTTCTTCTTTAGTAAATTTTTCTCCATATTGTGATATTAATTGATCATAAATTCTATTTTTAGACATACTCATTGTATCCCTATATGATTTAGCTTTTGCTAGTGCATTGGCATTCCAATCCCATTCAATATTATCAATATTGAGCGGCTTCTTTATCAAAACCTTCTCCATATTCAGATGTTAATTGATCATAAATACCTTGTTTTGACATGTGCATAGTTTTGGCATAAGATTCAGCTTTTCTTAATGCATTCTTTTGTTCAGTAGTAGGTTCTGGTCCTAATGAATAAGTAACAGTTATTTTACTGCCCTCTGTAACTTGTTCAGTTGCATTAACACTTTGTTTTATGTAACCATCTTTTGCTACAGTGTCTGAATATTCTCTTTTAAAATCACAATTTAAATTTTTCTCTTTACACCAAGTCAATATTTCGCTTTCTGACATACCACTAAAGTCAATTACTTCAACTTTTACCTTACTTACTGTATTTGTATTACTATTTGAGTTTGAACTGTCATTGTTTGTAGTTGTTTCATCACTATTTTCTCCAAATGCGATAGCTAAAAATAGTATTGCAAATACAACTGTTAGAATTATTTTTGTGTTCTTTTTCATTTCTGGATGAAACTTCCACATTAAGAAAATTCCTACTGGAGCAAAGATTATAAGCATTACCCACATAAACCATGCTTTAGTATAAAACTTACTTGATTCATCATATTTAGCTTCACTGCTTTTTTCTGAAGCTGATATTTCTTCTTTTTTTACTACTTTCAATTGTCTTCCACATTTTGGGCAAACCATTGCATCTTTTTCAATTTCTTCGCCACAAAATTTACAAAATTTTTTATCCATTTTTATTCCTCCTAAACATAATATGGATTTGGTCTACATAGTATAGTTATAAAATCAACTATTACACCTATTCCAAATAAGCCAACTGTAAATAGGTATAAAACCCCCATTCCAGCCTTTCCTTCATAAAACTTGTGTCCACCAAAAACTCCTAAGAAAATACATAATAATAATGCTATCCATTTATCACATTGTTTTCTTCCGTATGCTCCATCAATTGTATTAGTATTGTTAATAACAACTTGTGGGCTTGAATTAGATGGTTCTGTTTTTAATTCTTCTAATTGTTTGCCACACTTGGGACATAAAACAGCATCAATAGCTACCTTATTACCACAAAATTCACAAAACTTTGTTTCCATTTTACCTCCTTTCACTTCCAATAAAAATAGTTTTAGCAAGTTATAGGCTAACTTACACATTTATTATATCACATATCTCACCGAATGAGTGAGTATAATTTCACCGAATAAGTGAGAAAATATTATTAGAAAGGTGTGATGCTATATTGATAAATAAAAATGATGAAAATTATGTTTACTATCTTGTAGCAAAGAACCTTAAAAAGCAAAGAAAAAACAAAGGACTAACCCAACACAAATTTGCAGAATTATGTAATTATAGCGATGGATTCATAATGAATATTGAAAGTGAAAAATATTATCAAACATTTAGTTTAGGAACTTTATGGAAATTTGCAGAAGTATTAAATATTGATATAAGAGAATTGTTTAAACCAATAGATGAGGAAGATAATTAAAAAAGGTATTATCTTTTTTTATTTGTGCTTTAAGCCACTTTGACAATGGACATAATTTCATATCTTATTAAAGTAAAATTGCTTGCAATGCCTCATAAATAAAGAAAAAATTGCATTTTAAGTTCTTACTAAAAAATTGCGAATATTGTACTAAAGAGGGTATCTAGATACCTTTTAGATACTCATCAGAAGGTATCCAAAAAGGTATCTAAAGTGTATTTCGAAGTATTTGGAGCATGAAAAAAGCCCGTAATTACTGGGCTTTTACTACTTTCCACAACATTGTTTATATTTCTTTCCCGAACCACATGGACAAAGTTCATTTCTACCTATTTTTTTAACTCTTTTTGGAGTGTTTTTAGCTTTTTCTTTTCCATCATTGGTTCTAATATTTTTTTCTTCTTTTGAAACAATATTTCTTCTTATTTCAGCATTTAATAAATATAATGATATTTCAGCATTTATGTTAGCTAACATATTATCAAACATTTCAAAACCTTCTAATGCATATGCTTGAAGCGGGTTAGTTGATGCCATTCCTCTTAAACGCACTCCCTCTTGAAGCGCTTCCATAGCATCAAGTTGTGTTCTCCAATTTTTATCTATTATACTTAAAGCAATATTTTTTTCAAATGCATCTTTTATTTCTTCTGGAACTTCTTTTAATTTATTGTTATAGTCTTCCATGACTATATTGTAAATTGTATCTATAACTTCTTCTGTTGTTTTATCCTTAAGTCCATTAACACTTATTTTTTTAATTTTTAAAATATTTGAATTAAAATGTTCACAAATGTTATCTAAATCATTATTTGTAAGTTCGTTTTCTGGTGGTAAATGACTTTCAACTTCATGTGAAACATATTCTTTAAAAGTAGTTAATACTTTATCACTTATACTTTCTTGATCAAGAACTGCATTTCTTTTATCATAAATTATTTCTCTTTGTTTACTTACAACATTATCATAATCAAGTAGATTCTTTCTCATATCATAGTTATATCCTTCCACTCTTTTTTGAGCAGATTCAATTTGTTTGCTTATCATTTTATTTGAAATTGCTTGATCTTCCCCTATACCTAGTGATGTCATAACTCTTTTCATTTTTTCAGAACCAAACTTAATCATTAAATCATCTTCCATTGATATATAAAATCTTGTTGTTCCTGGATCTCCTTGACGTCCAGCACGTCCTCTTAACTGGTTATCAATACGTCTTGAATCATGTCTTTCTGTTCCTAAAACAAATAGTCCACCTAGTTCTACAACACCTTCTCCAAGTTTTATATCAGTTCCACGACCAGCCATATTTGTAGCAATTGTAACTGCTCCTTTTTCACCAGCTTTAGCAATTATTAACGCTTCTCTTTCATGATTCTTTGCATTTAAAAGTTCGTGTTTGATTCTTTTCTTTTTTAAATAACTACTTATTATTTCACTACTTTCAATTGAAGCTGTACCTACTAATATAGGTTGACCAGTACTATGTATTTGTTCTATCGAATTAGCAATTGCTTTGTATTTTCCTTTTAAACTTGGATAAATTAAATCTGGAAAATCTTCTCTTATAAGAGGTTTGTTTGTAGGAATTTCAAGTACAAACATATTATAAATATTTGTAAATTCTTCTTCTTCTGTTTTTGCAGTACCTGTCATACCTGATAATTTATTATACATTCTAAATAAATTTTGGAATGTTATAGTTGCCAAAGTTTTAGTTTCTTGATTAATACTTACACCTTCTTTTGCTTCTAAGGCTTGATGTAATCCTTCACTAAATTGTCTTCCTGGCATTAAACGACCAGTAAATGTATCAACTATTAAAATTTTGTCATTATCTACTACATAGTCTATATCTTTTTTAAACGCATAATTTGCAGTTAAAGCTTTATCAATATTATGTACCATTGCACTATTTTCAATATCATATAAGTTTTTAACATTTAAGGATTTTTCTATTTTCTTAATTCCACTTTCATTTAAAGTTACTTTTTTTAGTTTTTCATCTATTGCATAATCATCAATATCTAAAGACTTCACTAGTGAATCAGCTCTTTTATATTGGTCTGCGCTTTTATTTACGCCGCCAGAAATAATAAGCGGAGTTCTAGCTTCATCAATTAAAATTGAGTCAACTTCGTCTATAATTGCAAAGTTAAGACCTCTTTGGCATCTATCACTTTTACTTACAACCATGTTATCTCTTAAATAATCAAAACCAATTTCATTATTTGTTGAATAAGTTATGTCACATGCATAAGCAGCTTTCTTTTCTTCTCTAGTTAATTCTTTTTTATTAGATCCAACAGTTAAACCTAAAAACTCATGAACTGCTCCCATCCACTCTGCATCACGGGTAGATAAGTATTCATTTGCTGTGATTATATGAACACCTTTTCCTTCTAAGGCATTAAGATAAGCTGGCATAGTTGATGTTAATGTTTTTCCTTCACCAGTTTTCATTTCGGCAATATTTCCGTAATGTATTGCAAGTCCACCAATTATTTGTACATGAAAAGGTTTTTGACTTAATACACGATATGCAGCTTCTCTTACTGTTGCAAAAGCTTCAACTAAGATATCTTCTAGTGTTTCTCCATTATTTAATCTGTTTTTAAACTCTTCTGTTTTTGCTTTTAATTCTACATCTGTTAATTTAGACATTTCTTCATCTAAATCTTCTATTTCAAATGCTATTTTTTCAAATTTTTTTAATTCTTTTGTTTCGTGATCAAATAATTTATTTAGTATTCCCATTTTTTTCACCGTCCATAGTTAATTCTAACATTTTTATACAAAAAAAGATACTATTTAGTATCAATTAATCCGTAATTATTATCTTTTCTTTTATAAATTACACAAATAGTATCTGTTTCTACATTTTTAAAAACAAAGAAATTGTGTCCTAATAGTTCCATTTGTAATATTGCTTCCTCTTCATCCATTGGCTTTAATTCTATAACTTTTCGTTTAACAATATCACTAGGTTCTTCCTCTTCTTCAAAATCAAAATAACTAAATTCTACAATTTTCTCTCTGTTCATTTTGCTTTTAATTTTGCTTTTATTTTTTCTAATTTGCATTTCTAGTTTATCAACAACTAAATCAATCGCAGCATACATATCCGGATTTGTTTCTTCCGCTCTTAAAGTAAATGATGATGTTTTTAAAGTTACCTCTATTTTACTGTTTATTCCTGTTACCTTAAGAACAGCTTTTACTTCTACATTATCTGGATTTTCATAATATTTTTCTATTTTCTTTAGTTTTTCTTCCAAATAATCTTCCATAGATTTTGTAACTTCTATTTTTTCTCCACGTACATTTAATTTCATTTCATCACCTTCCTATTAATATTCTAACATAATTATATGAAAAAAACTACTTAGACAGTAGTTAATTTTATTTCTTTAACATCTATTGCTTGTTTTCCTTTAGCAGTGTCAATTAAAGTAAATTCTACAAGGTCTCCTTCTTTAAGAGTTTTGTATCCATCACAATTTATAGCTGAATAATGCACAAAAATATCTTCTTCAATGTAACCATCATGTTCAATAAAGCCATATCCTTTATCATTATTAAACCATTTAACTCTACCTTTTGTCATAAAGTTCACTCCTTTCATAAATTAATGATAAGCTTATTTAGTAAATTTTTCAAAACATTTCATACCAAAAATTCCGACATTTTTCGCACTTTTATTATAGTAAAATATTTTCTTTTGTCTTAACTTTAAATTTATTGTCTTTGATGATTTTTTTTAAGTAAAAATTAACTTTTATAAAAAGTTAAACCACTAAAAAGCATACCAACCAGAATTTTCGACATATTTCTACAAATATATTATTATATGATTGTTGGAAAGGAGTAGAAATAGTTGAGAAAGATAATTGTTGATAAGATTATGAAAAACATTAATAACAATTACAATTTTAATGAAGTAAAAACAGCTGAAATTAAATATGGAATAGAATCATTTTATTTATTTATAACTAAAACTATTGTTATTTTATCTCTAGCTTTTGTTTTAGGAATAATTAAAGAAATATTAATGTTACTATTTTTTTATAATCTTTTAAGGATGTCTGGATTTGGTGTACACGCTATGAAATCATGGCAATGTTGGTGCTCATCAATAATTATTTTTTTAGGAATTCCAATGTTAATGAGAATTATTGATGTTCCTTTATATTTAGTTTTAACAATTTCAGTAATATGTTTATTACTAATAATTAAATATGCACCTGCAGATACAGAAAAAAGACCAATTGTAAGTCCTAAAAGAAGAAAGAAATTCAAAATTTTATGTTCCTTAACAGCTGTAGTTTATATCATGTTGATTATTTTTGTTAACATAGAAATTCTTAGATATTCATTGATGTTTTCATTAGTAATCGAAACTTTTATGTTACTTCCAATTAGCTATAAAATTTTTGGTGCTAAATACAACAATTATAAATCTTATCTTAATCAAGTCCAAGTACAATAATAATTTAAGTAAAGGAGGAATTATTGTGAGTAAAGTATTTGCTAAAATTGCTGCAGCATTAGGTGGAATAATGGCCTATACAACTGTAGGAGCTTGCTCTTGGGGATGGTTAGAAGAACCTGAAATGCCAAAATCTTTAATAAAATAATTATGTATAAATTGTAAAACCTCACAAAAAAAGTGAGGTTTTATAATTTATAGATGTTTATAATAGATTAATTTTTAAAATACTA
>USDC01000042.1 GCA_900553435.1 uncultured Mycoplasmatota bacterium | reverse complement strand
AGCTATTGGTGAGAATGCTTATATAAATTAATAAATGAAGACACTTCTATAATCATAAACGCATATTTTGCGATAAAAAATAAAGTGTACGTTAGTAAAATAAGGTGGCACCGCGGGAAGTCTCGTCCTTATAAGTTTTATTAACGTATTTTTTTTAGGAGGAATTAAAATGATACAAAAACCAAAAGGAACAGTTGATTACTATGACAAAGATGGATATAATTTATCTTTTTTAGTGAGTTACTTAAATAGTTTTATGGCACTTTATAACTATAACTATATTAAAACACCTACTTTTGAAGTTAGTGAACTTTTTTATAGAGGTGTTGGAGAAACAACTGATATTGTGAATAAAGAAACTTATGACTTTAAAGACAAAGGAAATAGAAATATGACACTTAGACCTGAGGTTACTGCTGGGGTTGTAAGAAGTTATATAGAAAATAAACTTTATGCAGATAAATCTTTAAAAAAGTTTTATTATTTAGCATCATGCTTTAGATATGAAAGACCTCAAAGTGGAAGATTTCGTGAGTTTATGCAGTTTGGTGTTGAAGCTTTTGGTAGTAATAATCCTTGTATAGATGCTGAGGTTATAAGTATTGCTTATAGATTTTTAAGCAATATTGGTTTAGATAATTTAGTTGTTAAATTAAATACATTAGGTGATAAAGAAAGTCGTGAATCATACAGAGAAGCTTTAATCAAACATTTTGAAGGTGATATAGATAGCCTTTGTGATACATGTAAGGAAAGATATTTAAAAAATCCACTTAGAATACTTGATTGTAAAGTTGATAGTGAAAATGATTTAATAAAAAATGCTCCTAAAACAGTAGATTATTTAAATGAAGAAAGTAAGAAATTTTATGAAGATTTAAAAAGTTGCTTAGATGACTTAGACATTCCTTATGAAGAAGATAGTAGATTAGTTAGAGGACTTGATTATTATACTCATACAGTTTTTGAAATAGTTAGTGACTTAAAAGAACTTGGACCAGCTTCTACTATATGTGGTGGTGGAAGATATGATAATTTAGTTGAAACCTTAGGTGGACCAAGTACTCCTGGTGTTGGTTTTGCCCTAGGACTTGACAGACTTCTTAAAATAATTGAAAGTGAAGAAATTGTAATTGAGGAACCTAAAATAGATGCTTATATATTAAATATGAGTGAGACAAATGATGCATATATGATTGCTGATGAACTTAGAAGTGAAGGATTTATAATAGAACTGGATTATTTAGGAAAAAATATGAAGGGACAATTTAAACAAGTAGATAAATTTAATCCTACATTTGTTATTATTGTTGGAGAAGATGAAGTAAAAGGTTCTTATGTAACAGTTAAAGATAATTTAACAAAAGAAAGTGAAAAAGTAAAAAGAATAAATTTAGTAGATTATTTAAAGTATAGAGTATAAGGAGGATATATGAAGAGAATATTTAATAATACAATAAACAAAGAACGTTTAGGTGAGGTTATAACAGTTTATGGTTGGGTTAATAAAATAAGAAAATTAGGAGCGTTAATATTTATAGATTTAAGAGATAGAAGCGGAATTGTACAACTTAGTATAAAAGAAGGAAGTAGTATATATAATATAGCTAGTGAGATAAAAAATGAATATGTTTTAAAAGCTGTTGGAAAAGTTGTTTTACGTGAAAACGTAAATGAGAATATTGAAACTGGTGAAGTTGAAATAGAAGTAAGCGACTTAGAAATATTAAATACAAGTGAAGCACTTCCTTTTGAGTTTAATAAAAACGCAAGTGAAGAGACTAGACTTAAATATAGATATGTTGATTTAAGAAGAGAAAATATTAAAAACAATCTTATAATGAGACATAAAATAACAAGTTCTATTAGAAAATTTTTAGATAATAATGATTTTATTGAAATAGAAACTCCAATTTTAACTAAAAGTACACCAGAGGGAGCAAGAGACTATTTAGTTCCATCAAGAGTATACAAAGGAAGTTTTTATGCACTACCTCAAAGTCCACAACTTTTTAAACAACTTCTAATGGTTTCTGGTTATGAAAGATATTATCAATTTGCTAGATGTTTTAGAGATGAAGACCTAAGAAGTGATAGGCAACCAGAGTTTACTCAAGTAGATATGGAAATGAGTTTTGTAAATGAAGAAGATGTTTATAAAATTGTTGAAGAAATGATTAAAACTTTAATGAAAGAAGTTAAAGACTATGATATTTCTTTACCACTTAAAAGAATTACTTATAATGATGCTATTAAATATTATGGTACAGATAAACCAGATACTAGATATGAAATGCTTATAACTGAGTTAAATGATATATTTAAAAACACAGAATTTAGTTTATTTAAAAATGTTAGTATAAATGCAATTGTTGTTAAAAATGCAAGTGATAAATATTCTAGAAAAAAAATAGAAGAACTTACAAATATTGTTAAAAACTATAAAGTAAATAACTTATTTTTCTTAAAATTTAATGATAAGACTCTTACTGGCTCAATTATTAAAAATTTAAGTGAAGAAGAAAAAGAAGAATTAATTAAAAAACTCGAACTAAAAGAAAATGATTTAGTTTTAATAACCGCAGATGAATATAAAAAAGCAAAAAATAGTTTAGGAAGAATAAGAGTTGAAGTAGCAAGAGAACTTTCTTTAGCTGATCCTAAAATATTTAACTATCTATGGGTAACAGACTTTCCTATGTTTGAATATAGTGAATTAGAAAAAAGATATATTAGTGCACATCACCCATTTACTATGCCAAAAGATATAAATGCTTTAAATGACCCAGAAAATTGCTATGCAAGAAGTTATGATTTGGTATTAAATGGCTATGAACTAGCTAGTGGAAGTGTAAGAATTCATGATAAAGAAACTCAACAAAAAGTTTTTAAAGCACTACATATTACAGATGCTGAAGCAGAAGAAAAGTTTGGATTTCTACTTGAAGCGTTTAAATATGGGGCTCCTCCACATGCAGGGATAGCTCCAGGACTTGAAAGGCTTACAATGATTTTATGTGAGACAGATGATATAAAAGATGTTGTAGCTTTTCCTAAAACGCAAAATGCATCTTGTCTTCTAACAGATGCTCCAAGTAAAGTAAATAAAGAAGCTTTAAAAATACTCGGAATAGAAGTGGAGGAATAAATGGAAAAAGAAGAAATAAAGCAACTAGCACACAAATTATATATAGACCTAACAGATGAAGAATTAGATGATTTATATAATGAGTTTAATTATATAATTAGTAGAATGGGTGTAATAAATAATATTGATGGAATTAGTGATGTTAAACCTATGCATATGGTGCCTTATAAAGATGAGGTGTTTTTAAGAGAAGATAAAGAAGAAAGTTCTTTAACAAGGGAAGAAGTGCTTAAAAATTCTAAAAATGTATTAGAAGATGCTGTTGAAGTACCAAAGGTGGTTATGTAATGAGTATAGAAGAATATAATCATTTATTTATAAAAAATAAAACAAAAGCACTTGAAAACTTACTTGAATTAATAGATAAAGCTAAAAACCTTGATAAAGAATATAATATATTTGAAACAATAATAGACAATCCATATGTAGGTAAAAACACTTCTTTAATTAGTGGAACTCCATATACTTTAAAAGATAATTTTTCAACTAAAGGAATACTTACTACAGCTAGTTCAAATTCATTAAAAGACTATATTCCAGTTTTTGATGCAACTGTTTATAAAAAATTAAATGATGCAGGTGCTGTCATGATTGGTAAGACTACAATGGATGAGCTAGCACTAGGTGGTACTGGAACTACAGGACATTTGGGTCCAGTTAAAAATGCATATAATAAAGAACTTATTAGTGGAGGTTCTTCTTCTGGTAGTGCTGTGTCAGTAGCACTTGATTTAGTTCCTTTTAGTATTGGAAGTGATACTGGGGACTCTGTAAGAAAACCTGCTGCATATAATGGAGTAGTTGGCTTTAAACCAAGTTATGGGCTTGTAAGCAGGTATGGTCTTTTTCCTTTCGCAACTAGTTTGGATACAGTTGGAGTTTTAAGTAAAACTGTACTTGATGCGGCAATGGCAACTAATGAAATAAAAGGAAAAGATGAAAAAGATATGACTAGTTATGATTCTAGTGATATTGATTTAGTAGAAAATATTAAAGTTGAACCAACTAGTAAAAAATTATTTTATATAAAAGAACTCGTTGATATGTCAAATTTTGAAGATGTAACTGATAATAACTATATTCAAGATATAATTATGAAATATAGTGAAGTTGTAAGTGACTTAAAAAACAAAGGATACACAGTAGAGGGTATAAGTATAGATAAAGAACTCTTAAAAGCAATCTACCCAGCTTATTTAGTAATATCTTGTAGTGAGGCAACAAGCAATGACTCAAACCTAACAGGAATTATTTTTGGACCTAAAAGCGAGGGAAAAACAAGTATAGAGAAAATGAAAAACTTTAGAGGTGAAAATTTCTGTAGTTTGATTAAAAGAAGATTTGTAATTGGTTCTTATTCACTTGAAAAAGAAAATCAAGAAAAATACTTTTTAAATGCTAAAAGAATTAGAAGAATGTTAGTAGATATATTAGATAAAACATTTAATGAATATGACGCTCTTATTTTACCAGTAGGAAATGGATATATTCCTAAAATTGGGGAAAAATATAGTATTAAAGATGAAATGGAAAGCGCTCTTGATAATCATTTAATACTTGGTAACTTTGGAGGATATCCTAGTATTACTTTACCAGCATCTATAGTTAATAATTTTCCTTTTGCGATTAATATTACTTCACAAAGATATGAAGATAAAAAATTACTTAATTTAGCTTATGATATAGAAAAAATATTAAAAGAGGGTGAAAAAGATGTATAAACTTACTGTAGGACTTGAAATTCATACTGAACTTAATACAAAAACCAAAATATTTTCACCATCAAAAAATGAATATACACTAGATAGTAACATAAATGTAAGTGAGTTAGATATTGCACTACCAGGTAGTATGCCAGTATTAAATAAAGAAGTTTTAAAAAAGGCAATAAAACTAGCTAAAATTTTTAATATGGATATCGCAAGAGAAATAATATTTGATAGAAAACATTATTTTTATCCGGATTTACCTAAAGGATATCAAATAACTCAACATACTTTACCAATTGGTCTTTCTGGCACATATAAATTATTAAGTGAAAAAGTAGTGCGTATTCATGATATTCATATAGAAGAAGATACTGCTTCTTTAGACCACTATGAAGACTATACTTTAATTGATTATAATAGATGTGGTATTCCACTAATTGAAATTGTAACAGAACCAGATTTTGAAAGTGTAGAAGAAGCAATTAATTTTTTAGAAGATTTAAGATTAATACTTAGAAATAATAATTTAAGTGAAGCGGATGTTACTAAAGGACATATTAGATGTGATGTTAATGTTTCAGTAAGAAGCGAAAAACAAAAAGAACTTGGAACAAGAGTTGAAATAAAAAATGTTAATTCATTTACAAATGTAAAAAAAGTAATTGAAAGCGAATATAAAAGACAAGTAAAATTGTTAGAAGAAAAAAAAGAAGTTCTTCAAGAAACAAGAAGATATGATGAGGAAAGTGACACCACAGTATTAATGAGAAAAAAAGAAGATGCAATTGATTATAGATATTTTGTAGAAAGTAATATTCCAATATTTAATCTTGATGAAGAATTTATAGAAAATACAGGAAATGATTACACTTTACCAAATGATTTATTAAGCAAATATACAAAAGAATATAGTATTAGTTTAATTAATGCAAAAAAAATAATTAGAAGTAAAGAATTAATAGATTATTTTGAAAAGTGTTTAGATTTAAAAATTGACCCAATAAAATTAACTAATTTAGTTACTGGACCAATTCTAGAATATTTAAATAAAAAAGAAATAGATATAAATAATTACTCACTAACACCAGAGGAGTTAAAAGAATTAATAGATTTAAATGAAAAGGAAGAGATTTCTTCAAAACAAGTTAAAGAAATAATTTTAAATATTAATGAAGAACAATTAAGTTTAGAAAAATATATAAAAAAACATAATATAAAACAAATAAGTAATGAAAAAGAATTAACAAAAATAATTAATGAAATATTAGAAAAAAATAAAGCGTATTTAAACAAAGTTAAACAATTCTATTTACAACCTAACGCTAATACGGATCATCTAAGAAAATATTTATTTAAAAATCATTTTAAAATTGTTGATGAAAAGATGATTAAAGATGGTCATCATATTTATGAAATGATGGTTGTAGAAAATACAAATCAAGATATTCAATATAATCAAGAAGATATGATGTTTGGTCCAGTTTTAAGAAAAAATAAAGATGAATTATTTATTCGTTATTGGCAAAAACAATATCAAACATATTTAAAGATTATGAAAGATTTGCCATCAAATCATCCAAGATATTTAGAATTAGAAAAACAAAAACAATTAATTGAAGGTGAACTTAAT
>USDC01000041.1 GCA_900553435.1 uncultured Mycoplasmatota bacterium | reverse complement strand
ATGATAATAAACACTCGGGGACCGATGAAAGACCCATTGATAATAGACGAAAAAATTTAAAGCACATCAAAACAAAGGACGAAAAAAATTAATATTTCCTAAAAGTTTTAAAAAAATCCAATTCACCCTAATAGGGATGTAATATTAAACCATAAACGAAATGCTGCTGAAAAAATTACAGAACAGCTATATAATATATTTGGAGGAAAATCTAATGAAATATCTAAAGAGATTGATTTTCAAAATACTGAACAAACCAATGAAACTACTGATAGATTACATCAAGAAAACACGAATGGAATAAAAGAACTAGAAATAGTTCTTTTTCTATGGAAAAATGCTAAATACAACACTGCAGAACTTTCTTGATAAAAAATACAAAAATGAAGTTATAAAAGTTCTAAATTTGATAGTGATATAAAAAAATCTGAGAACGGAAATTATAATACAAATGATACGATTATGCTCTTAGATATTATCCTAAAGTATTTTTATAATTTAGGATATAAAATAGATGCACCTCTTGTAATAAATATGACTAAATTAAAAGTAATAATGTAAAAAGCAAACAGTTCAAGAAGGTTTAAATCAGCATGGTATAACAAGAGATGTTATAGAACAATTGCCTTATGCAATTTCAAATCCGTTAAATGTTATTAAAAATCCGAATTACCGCAACAGATATGTGATAGTAACTGAGCTAAGTGATAAGTATGGAGATATTATTGTTGTTCCTGTTGAAATCGATATGAATGGTAAACATAATAGAATAGTTTCTATCTATGGCAAAGAGCAATATGATGGAAATACTAATCCTGATATAAAAGGATATATGGAACAAAACAAAGAAAATGTTGTGTATGATATTGACAATGATATACAAAAAAAGAGTCGCCCGCTCGACGCTCCAATTGCGTTAAGGGGCAACTCATCTAGTGACACTATATCACAATCTAACGATAATGTCAAATCAGACAATGTGTCTATTAAATATTCTATGCAAGAAAATCAAAATAATGCAGTCGATTCACAAGGAAGAAATTTATCTGAAGAACAGCGAGAGTACTTTAAAGATAGTAAAGTTAGAGATGAAAGTGGTCGGTTGTTGGTTGTTTATCATGGGAGTAATAATGCATTTGATAATTTTTCAACTGAATACTTTAATAAAAACGAAACGATGGGCGATTATGTAGGAGAAGGATTTTTTTTCGCTAAAAATAAAAATACAGCATTAAAATATGGCGATAATGTTAAGTCTGTGTATCTAGATATTAAAAAGCCGCTTATTATAAACACTGAGCAAGACGGAATTAATTATAGAAACTCATTTGACGGAATGTATCAGCCAACTACTGAAGAAGAAATATTGTTAAGAGAAGAAAGCAGACTTTTTAAATAAATTACATAAAAAAGCTGTATCATTAGAAGAACAAGGTAATGATTATGAAACAATTAGGCAAAAGACTGGTTGGTTTAAAGGGAAAGATGGTAAGTGGCGTTTTGAAATTAATGATAATGAAGCAAAATTACAGAATTTAGAAAAAAATAGAACTTATAAATTAAAAAATATTTTATAACATGAAGAAATTTATATTCTTTATCCAAAATTAAAAAATGTAAAAGTTAAATTAAAGGAAATAAAAATGCTGAATAATCATTTTGTAGCAGGTCAATATAATCCGTTGACTAATACTGTTGAATTAAATAATGTTTTGTTAAGTATGCCAAACAATCAATTGAAAAAAACTTTATTACATGAACTTCAACATAATATACAAAAAATAGAAAAGTTTAGTATGGGGTCATCTGGTCAAAAAGGACTGGAAGAGTATAAATCTAACTTAGGAGAAATCGAGTCAAGAGATACTGCTAGTAGAGAAAAATTAGATGAAAAAGAAAGACTAAAAATACAACCTAAAATTTTGCTTACTGAAACGAAAAACATTGAAAAACAGAAAAATAGTTTATATAATCTTAATAGGGAGATAATAAATGAAAAAAATACTATCAATGATAAAAGAAGCTATTCTAAGAAGAACAATGGTATTAAGAGACCCATTAGAGTGGATAGAAATGTCGGAGGAAAAGAAGTTAGAATAGGAGAAGAACTAGAAAATAGTTCTTTTTCTATGGAAAAAATGTTGAATGCAAGACTGCAGAATTTTCTTGATAAAAATATAAAAATAAAAACAGTGAAAGAATAAATAATGTGATTATAATTAGCAAATAAAATAACTGGTAACTCAAACGAAGCATTATTTATTAAAAATTTAAAAAATAAATGGGAAAATGCATATAGAACACAAAATAATAATTTAAAAAATGAAACAAAACACATGATGACTAGTGTTAAAGGAATGCAAAATGGTCTTAATGTAAACAATAGGTATCAAGATATTAAAGATAGATATAATAGAGCATTACAACTTGAAACAAGTGGTCAATATTCTAATGAAGACATAAGACAAGAAACGGGATGGTTTAAAGATAAAGAAGGAAATTGGGAATTTGAAATATCAGACCAGCATACCAAATTTAAAATACAACCTAAAGCCAATGCAAAATATAAGTTGTCAGATATATTTGAAGCCAATACACTTTATGAAATGTATCCAGGATTAAAAAATATAACTGTTGAATTTAAAAATATGAAAAGCAACGGTAAATATTTTGCTACTACAAATGGGATAAGTATAAATAACAACCTGATTAACAATCTTGATGCCATGAGAGGAACATTGTTACATGAAATACAATATTATATACAAAAAATAGAAGAATTACCAGAAGGAACAACATTGTTTTTTGGTAATAAACAATATGCAAATAGTAAGGGGGAAATAGAAGTCGCAGATACAAAAAATAGAAAAAATTTAACAGCAAACCAAAGAAAATCAATAATTCCCGAAAGTTCTAAAAAAAACCCAATACATCCTAATAAAGAAGCGATACTAAAACATAAAAGAAATTTTGTTGAAAAAATAGGAGAAAAAATATATAATAAATTTGGTGATAACTCAAATGAAGTCAGTGAAGAATATTATAAAAAACCTAAAAAAGAAAATATTAAAATTGATAGTATCAGTAGTAGGAACGGATTAAATGAACTAGAAAACAGTTCTTTTTTTATGCAAAAAACTAAAAAAGAAAATCCTATTACAATATCTAAATTAACTAAAGAAGATGCCAATACAACACCTAAACTTGGAAATAAAAAAGGTATAAAAAAGGGTAAAGACAGTCAGTTTTTTGATTCGCTAACCTCTAAAACAAACTTTCTTTCAGATGATGTAAAAAATATGATGAAAACAGTGAAAGAATAAATAATGTGATTATAATTAGTAAATAAAATAACTGGTAATTTAAATGAAGCATTATTTATTGAAATTTAATTACAATATAAAATATTTAGTAGATGATGATACATTTTGTCTTTTTGTTTTTTTGTGTTATAATCTATAGGTAACGAATTAATGGAGTTTGGCAATTCTAGCCACTGTCCGTTAATTCGTATCTTTATTTTTAACATAGCAAGTTAGATAATATGTATATGACATAAAAATTAAAACATTATATGTTATAAGAAATTTAAAAAGGAATACCCTAATCAGTTCACCAGTAAATACTGCGACTGAATCGATAGGTCTTCCTTTTTCTAAAAACACTATACCAAAATTTAAAAAAATGTCAAAACAATGTGTAATTGGTAAGGTCAATTTTTAATTTCAGTATAATTATAGATTTTTTTAAGTTCTTAAAAAAAGTAATGGATAATTATTGACAGCCGTAAAAATTATATTATATATTAATAGTGTAGTAGAGGATATCTATTATGAGTAAGTATGGAAAGGAGGAAGATGATAATAATGAGTAAAAAAGTAATTATTGGTATATCTTTAGCATTTATTATGTTTGTTATAACAGGTTGTGGAGCTCCAAGTACTTTAGAAGAATATATAAATAGTAATGAAGATGCTAAAAGTACTATAGATTCTTTGGCAAGTGGAAATATGAAAGTTGATATAACAGATAATACTTTAACTTATACTTATACATATAATCAAACTTTTACTGGAGATACACTTGAAAAAATGGAAGAAGAATTGGAAAAAGCAATGGAAGAACAATCTTCTACTTTTGAAAATATTGGAACTACTTTAGAAAAAGAATCAGGAGTAAGTGATGTTAAAGTAGTAGTTGAATATTTGAATAAAGATGGAAGCGAAATTTATAGTGAAGAGTTTTAATAAATAAAAAAGTTCATTTTGAACTTTTTTTAGTTTAAGCATACTATTATAGAAAAAATAGCTTACTTTTTTTATCTACAATTTTCTTTTTAAATTATTGTTATTTTGATATAATATATATAATAGGTTGGTGATGTGTTGTGGATAATAAAATAATTGCTACTTTAAAAGGGCTTAGTATAGATATGATAGATGCGGCTAAAAGCGGACATCCAGGAATTTGTCTTGGAGCTGCCCCAATTATTTATACATTATTTTCTAGGCATTTAAATATTGTACCTGATTATCCAACTTGGATAAATAGAGATAAATTTGTTATGAGTGCTGGACATGGTTCTGCGCTTTTATATGCTACTTTATTTATGGCTGGGTACCCAATAAAGGAAGAAGAACTTAAAACTTTTAGACAAGTAGGTAGTAGACTTACAGGTCATCCAGAAAGAAATTTAGAAATAGGTGTTGAGCTTACTACTGGTCCTTTAGGCGAGGGGCTTGCTACTGCGGTTGGACTTGCGATAGGAGAGGAATATCTTTCAAATACTTTTAGTAAAGAACTTTTTGATAATTATACTTATGTTTTATGTGGAGATGGAGATTTAATGGAGGGGATTAGTTATGAAGCTATGAGCCTTGCTGGAAGTTTAAAGTTAGGAAATTTAATAGTTTTATATGATTCTAATAACGTTTCTCTTGATGGTGGTATAAATGGAGTATTTAATGAAAACGTTTTACAACGTTTTGATGCATGTGGTTGGCATACTCAAATTGTAAGTGATGGTAATGATGTAAATAAAATAGATAATGCTATTGCTGAGGCAAAAAGAGTTATAAACAAACCAAGTATTATTGAAATAAAAACAGTTATAGGCGCAGGAAGTATTAATGAGGGTACAAATAAAGTACATGGTAAACCTTTGGATATTGAAGATATAAGAGAATTAAAAAGTAAATTAGGTTTACATAATACTCCTTTTAAAATAGGAAAAGATGCTGTTTTAGAATTTAGAAATATGATAGAAAAAAGAGTCTCTCCTATATATAAGGAATGGATTAGTAAGTATAGCAGACTTATATCAACCAATGAAAACTTTAAAAATAATATGATATTTTTAGAAAAAAATAATTTACAAATAAATTTAAATTCTTTAAATTTATCTAATAATGGTATTAAAGAAGAGCTAAGAGCAACAAATGGCAGAATTATGAATATTATTAGTGATTCTACACCTCTTTTTTTAGGAGGTAGTGCTGATGTTGCTAGTAGTACTAAAACAGAACTTGTTAATGGAAGAAAATTTAAAATTAATGGGGAATATGGTAAAAATATTTGCTTTGGTGTCAGAGAAAATTTAATGGCATCTATAGTTAATGGACTTGCTCTTTTAAATTTAAAACCTTTTGGTAGTACTTTTTTATCTTTTAGCGATTATATGAAACCAGGTATTAGACTTGCTTCATTAATGAATATTCCATCAACTTTTGTTTTTACCCATGATTCTATAATGATAGGAGAGGATGGCCCAACTCATGAACCTATTGAACAAATAGGAGCTTTAAGAAGTATTCCTAATATGCATGTATTTAGACCAGCTGACTTAAGAGAAATAATTGCTTCTTGGCATTATATATTAAATGAACAAGTCCCTTCTTGTTTAGTAGTTAGTAAAGAAAAAGTTTTAGAAATAGATGGTAGTAGTAAAAATGAAGCATTAAAAGGGGCATATATTATTAGAAAGGAAAAAGGAAAGTTAGATGCAGTAATAATGGCTAGTGGAACAGAGTTACATACTGCAGTTAAGATAGCTGATGAACTAAGGCTTATAAATAAAGAGGTGAGGGTAGTTAGTGTTCCTTCTTTGGAAGTTTTTGAAAAACAAAGTTTAGTTTATAAAAAACTTATTATACCAGATGATGTCAAAACTATAGTGATTGAGGCAAGTAACGACAGTAATTGGTACAAGTATGCAACTAATGTTGATTATTTTATAGGTGTTAATTCTTTTGGGGTTAGTGGAAAAAAGGAAGACGTTTTAAAATATATGAACTTTGATTATGAATCAATTAAAGAAAAAGTTATAAATTTAATTAAATAAACTTCTTATTTTAGAAGTTTTTTTAATTAAGCTCTTGCATTAAGAAAAAAAATAATATATAATTTAGTTGTCCCATTAAAAGTGTCTTGCCTTAGTGGCGGAATTGGTAGACGCACAGGACTTAAAATCCTGCGGGTGTTAAAGCCCGTGCCGGTTCAAGTCCGGCCTGAGGCACCATTTTGGGAAATAAACAACGTGGTTA
>USDC01000040.1 GCA_900553435.1 uncultured Mycoplasmatota bacterium | reverse complement strand
TGCTAATGAATATAAAAGGAGTTATAGTAATATTCATTTAAAAAACTTTGATAATGCTAGTGACTACACACCCTATAATATTGATGATATTAATATGATTATTTATAATGTATTAAATAATGGTTGGGAAAATTTTACATTTTATTGTCCTAAAGAATATAAAAATTGTAAGGAAGACGTAGAGACTGCTACTAAAGATAAAAAAACATTAAGTAATATTAGTAATTATGTTTCTCCATTTAACAGTTATAAAAAAATATCATCTAACGTATACGTAGATGGTAAAGTTGAACTTGTAGTTGAAAAAAATTATTCTGAAGAAGAAATTGATAAAATTAATACTGAGGTAGATAAAATAATTAATGAACTTAATTTAAATAATTTAAGTACTAGAAATAAGATAATTAAAATACATGATTATTTTGTATTAAGAACAAAATATGATAATGTAAGAAGTGAAAGTGGAGAAAGTGAGTTTTCTTCTAATAAAGCAATTGGTCCACTATTTGAAGGATATGCAATATGTAGTGGCTTTTCAGATGTTATGGCAATATTTTTAGATAAACTTGGAATTCCTAATATTAAAGTTGCAAGTGATAAACACGTTTGGAATTTAGCGTATGTTGGAGGAAAATGGTTACATATAGATTTAACTTGGGATTTACCTCTTGAAACAACTAAAGAAAATATACATACATTTTTACTAATTAATACAACTAATTTAAAGAAACTTGATACAACGGAACATATATGGGATGAAAACTTCTATATTGAAGCAAATTAAAATAAACCTAAAGTGGTTTATTTTTTTTAATGAATTTATCTTTTTCAATATTTTGTAATACTCTTTTTACTTCTTCTAATATTTCTGTGTTTTTTACTAACTTACTTGTACATAACATTTGAGCTAACATCGCAGCTTCTACTTTATTTTCTTCGCTTATGTTTTTAATTAGTTCCGCTCCTTTTAAAGATACTTTGTTTTTTATTCCTGGCAGAAATGTTAAAACATCATAAACATAGATTGTATTATATTCATTTGTAGAAGTATTTATTAATATCGATGCTTTTCTTAAGTATTCTTTGTCCACATATTTTTTTATATCTATATTTGTATAAAGCTCATATATTTTTTTTGCTTTTACTTTATCAGTTGCATTTTTTATCATTAAAAGTGCATCAAATATAGTTTCTTTGGAAAGCGTTGTTTTGTTTTTAAATAATAAGGAAGCTATTTCTGCATTGATACTATTATCAAATGTACCAATGATTTTCGCAGCAGAAGTAGATATTCCCTGCTTAACTGCTAGTTCATTTGTTAAAACATCAAAAACTATGTTCATCATTTTAATGTTTTCGATTTCTAATAAAGTTTTTACTGATTCAAAAACTATATTGTTTTTAATAAGTATTGCGCTGCTAAATAATAAAGAAGCTTCAAATGTAAGAAAGTTATTTTCTAATTTTTCTAAATATTTTAAAGCTTTTAATTTATATGAAAAATCTGCTTTAAGTTGGGCTATCTTTAAACCAGTAAGCATTTTTTCATTATCTAATTTTGATAATTCTTCCATTAACTCATCATTTAGTAATACTTTATTTAAATAAGTAGTATCTAATTCATCTTTATATTCATTAATAAAAAAACGTACTCTTTTTTCTTTCATTTATTCACTTTCCTTTATGTAGTCTTCTATCTCTAAAACTGTATTATTAATATTTTCATAATCTACATTAAACCATTTAATATCCATTTGGTTTTTAAACCATGTATATTGTCTTTTAGCATATCTTCTACTATTTTGTTTTATTTTTTCTTTTGCTTCTTCTAAAGAAATTTTATTAGAAAAATACATATTTAATTCTTTATATCCTATTATTTCATTAGATTTTTTATGTTTTTTTAGATTTTCTGCTTCTTTCAGCAAACCGTTTTTAAACATGTCTTCTACCCTATTATTAATTATATTATATAGTTTTTCTCTTGATGTATAAAGACCAATAAAAATACAATTATAAAGAAGTTTATTATTATTTTTATCATTTACTTTTCCAGTATTATGATATTTTTCTAAAAATCTAATTAACCTTTTTCTATTGTTTACGTGGATATTATTATCTTTATATATTTTATCAACTTTAGATTTTAATTCTTGATTAGTATATTTCTCTAAATTTAAATCATTGTTTTTATCCTCTTGTAATAATTCATAGTCATAAAGAAGTGCTTTTATATAAAGGCCACTTCCTCCAACTATAACTACATTTTTATTTTCTTTTATAAATTTATCTAATAATTTTCTACCTTCTTTTTGAAAATTATAAATTGTATATTCTGTTTCTGGTTCAAGAAAATCAATTAAAAAATGTTTGATGCCATCCATTTCTTTTTCTGTAGTCTTAGCTGTGCCAATATTAAAGTATTTATACATTTGTACTTGGTCAGCATTAATTATGACTGCATTATATTTTTTAGCTAACTCTATACTTAGTTTACTTTTCCCCACTCCAGTTGGACCAACAATTGTTATAATCATGGATTTACTCTCTTAAATAATTTTTCTAATTCATATTTTGGATATTTTAATATAGTTGGTCTACCATGAGGGCAAGTATAAGGGAATTCACAATCAAGAAGCTTGCGCACTAATTCTTCCATTTCAGTATATGAGATATTTGTGTTTGCTTTAACACTCATTTTACAAGCAAGGTTAATAGCAAGTTGTTCGTTAAATTTTACTCTATCAAAGTTACCATTTGAATTTATAAATAAATCTAATATTCTTTTTATACTTTCTTCTTCATATCCTTTTAAAAGCCAAGTTGGATGTCCACTTATTTTATATGTATTTATTCCAAACTCTTCTATTTTAATTCCCATTTTAGTTACTTTATCTAACATTTCTTTTAGTTTTAAACTCTCTTCGTGAGAATATTCAATTACTACTGGGAATAACATTTCTGTTGTACTTATTTTTTCTTCTTTAAGAGCATTAAGAAATTTTTCATAGTTTATTCTTTCATTAGCTGCGTGAATATCAATTATTTCCATTTCTTCTTCTTTTTGGCAAATTAAATATGTTCCCATTACAAGTCCAACAGGATAGAATATTTCTTTTTCTCTTTCATGGGTTTCTTTTATTTCTTCTCTTCCATCATTTGAAAAATCAAAAGTAACATTTTCTATCTTTTCATAATTTACTAAATCATCGTTAATTATATATTCTTCAGTATAAGACTCTTCATATACAGGTTTATTTACTTCACCTTTAACTACGAATTTATTATCTGTATTATTTAATTTATTCCTTATTAAATTAAAAAGTAAATCTTCTAACATATCTGTTTTACCAAGTTTTATATCTTGTTTAGTGGGATGTATATTAACATCTATGATAGTTGGGTCAACCTCTATATTAAGTACAACTATTGGAAATTTATTTTCAGCTAAAAATGTATGATATGCGTCTTTTATTATTTTATTTATAAAATTATTTTTAATAATTCTATTATTTACAAATATTGTCATATGGTTTCTATTACTTCTATATACATTAATATCACTAACATATCCCTTAATTAAATAGTCTTCATTTGCTCCCTCAATATAAACCATGTGTTTAGATACATTAAGTCCGTAAATTTCATGAATTGTTTTAAGTAAATCTCCACTACCGTTTGTTTTTAAAACTAATCTTTCATCATTATATAAACTAAATGCAATATCTGCCTCACTAAGAGCTATTTTTTCCATTAAAGAAACTATATTATATAACTCACTTTGTGGTGTCTTTAAAAATTTTAAACGTGCGGGTGTATTATAAAATAAATTATTTACTTCTATAATAGTACCTTTTCTAAGTTCATAATTTTTAACTTCATCTAACTTTCCACCATTTATATGAACTTCTGTTCCTTCTTTTTCATCACTCGTTTTTAAAACTACTTCACTAACACTTGCGATAGAAGCAAGTGCTTCCCCCCTAAAACCTAATGTATTAATAAATGGAAGATCATTTTCAGTTTTTATTTTGCTAGTAGCATGTCTTAGGAAACAATTAACTGCATCTGTCTTATCCATACCACTTCCATCATCAGTTACTTTTATCATTTTCATTCCACTTAAAATAAGTTCAACTTTAATATTTTTACTTCCTGCGTCTATAGAGTTTTCTACAAGTTCTTTTACAACACTAGAACACCTTTCAACTACTTCACCAGCAGCAATTTTATTTGCAAGAATTTCATCCATTACTTTTATTTTTGACACTTTACTCACCTATAAAAATTATATCATTTAAAAAATAAAAAAGAAAGCTTACAATTATAAGCTTAAAATTACTTCTGGAAACGGAACAATAGAAAATCCATACATTTTTCATTATACATAATAAAAAAGAAGCCTTTGCGTATAATAACTATGCACTATTTATCACAAATTGAAAGTGCAAATCCAAAAAAGTATTTTACTTTAGTAATTGTCGGAAGAATAGTCGATGTCTTAAAGGTTAATATTAAAGATTTTTTTGAAAGTGAAGACGTCGACTCTAAATAGTATATATTTTATACTATTTTTTTTATTTTTTCATATAAAGTACATAACATTATAATATATAAGCCTGTAATCCCAACAAAGTCGCAAAACCAAAGTGGTCTATAATGATTGTAATAAAGTATCGAGGGTATCATTTCATATGGATTGTTTGGCAAAGTAAAAGATAAATATAATATAACTACTGCCCCAATAATTGCTAACGAAATAAAAGTTTTTCTTAACATTTTTCCTCCTTTCATTTCAGTGATACCACTTCATGTTTATTTTTAATAAAAAATTATAAACGAGAAGTGGTGGTGTGAGATGAAAATTAGTAAAATACGTAAAGTGTTAGGAACTAATGTTAAATATTATAGGTTTCAATTAAAACTATCACAAGAACAATTGGCCGAAAATTGTAATTTAAGTCCAAGATATATAAGTGATATAGAAAATTTTAAAGGTAATATAGCAATTGACACCCTTGAAAATATTGCTAAAAACTAAAAGTTGAACCTTATTTACTACTTAAAGATCAGGGACATAACACTTTAAAAAAACGCATTAATACTAAATAATTTCTTTAAATATTTACTCACCCTATTTTAGTATAACATAATCATATTTTATAAACATTAAAAAGTAATTTATTTTTACAACGTTGATTTAAATAAAAAATATTTTGCATATTTTAGCAAAATATTTTTTTACTTTTTTCTTACTAAAGTCTGTGATTTTTGATTACATACTATAAGTTCATGTTGAGCTCTTGTAAGGACTACATAATATAAATTTTTTTCATTTTCATTATATGGATTTTCTAAATCAGTATAAACTATTACTCCATCAAATTCTAAACCTTTTGAAATATATGAAGGTATAATTATGTTTCCATGTATATTATTATCTTTCTTTTCATTAATTAATGTTAAATTTTCTGCAATATCTTTTAATTTTTTAAATAAGTAAATTGCTTCTTCTTTATTTTTAGTAATAATTGCATTTTTCTTAAAACCATTACTTTTTAACATATCTAAATATCTAGGAAAAGCTTTATCTATATCATCTCTTCCTACTGTTTCTTCAATAACAGGTATATTATTGCTATGCCTTATAGCACTCACGTTATTTAGCCCAAGAACTTTATTAGAATAATCAATAATTTCTTGAGAGGAACGATATGTTTTATTTAATTCAAGGTAATTAGATTTTTCACGCAAATTTGATAATTCTTTTAAAGAATTATATTTATAATTAGGGTTAATAGTTTGATTAATATCTCCTAATATTGTAAATGAAGCATTTGAAAATAATTTACTAATAAGTTCCATTTGTAAATGTGAATAATCTTGTGCCTCGTCAATTACTATTTGTTTTATATGTGAATAATTTGGAAAACCTTTTAATTTGAAATTAATATATAATAAAGGTGTAATATCTTCATATTTTAAATTTGATTGACTTATTTTTTCATAACCTAGTTTTTCCATTAACATATTATAAACAGAAAATATGTCTATTTTCATATTTAACTTTTCTATAAGTTTGTTTTGCACTCTATTCTTATTTTTTCTATGATTTAATTTACATTTATTACAAATGTAGTCTGCAATAAATTCAAGTCTTGTTTCTAGAGTGTGATTAGTATATTTTTCTTTTAATAAATAATTAATATCTTCTTTTGTAACTTTTTCGGTTTCCGTAGAAAAACCCTCTAAAAATTCTAAATCTGATAAATATTGATTTAAAAAATTATCTAATTCAACTTTAAAATTATCAGACATTTTCCTTTTTATAACAGTATTGTCCGCAGTATTATAAGCTCGTTCTATATAATTTGTAAAAGACTCAACATTTTTACATTTCAATATTTCTTTTGAAAAATCATAAAATGTAGTTTTCATTACATTTTCCTCACCTAATTCTGGCAAAACTGCTGATATGTATTCAAAAAACACGTCATTAGGTGAGAAAATTAATATATTATTAGAATTTAATTCTTTATATTTATATA
>USDC01000039.1 GCA_900553435.1 uncultured Mycoplasmatota bacterium | reverse complement strand
GCACCGATCGATAAATTAGAGATGATCGTTGATAAGGATGTATGGCCAATGCCATCCTATGGAGATTTAATCTTTGAAGTATAATGAAAAAATTTAAAATGGAAGAAATAGAGTTATAAGCGTTATCAAAGGAGATAGCATAGAAGGTTAGAAAAATCTGACATTCGGTGTTGTCTCCTTTTTTATATTTATATCAGGAGAAAGAGGAGGAAGAAATTATGGATATAATAGATGAGGTAAGTGAAAAAGAAATGGATAGGGAAATAGATAAAGATGAAAACTTAGAAAGTGCAGAAGAAACTGATAAGAGTGAAGAAGAAATAGAGGAAAAAGTCATTAATCAAAAAGAAGTAGAAGAAGAAGTTATAGAAAAAGACTTAAATTCTGTAATTGATAGTGTTAAAGAAAAAAATGAATATGTTACATATAAAGTTTATATAGCAAAAGAAGAAGATAATTTAGAAAGTATCAGTATGAAGTTTGGTGTTTCTGAAGATATTTTAAGAGGTTATAATGAAAAAGAAGTTAATTATGGAGATAAAATAATTATTCCTTATATCTTTGATGAAAAATAATATTAGAAGATTAAGTTATAAAAATAGTGTAAAAATTATAGAGGATGAGGAAAGTAAATACGTTTTAAAAAAAAGCAATAGAAATTTAGAAGAATTATTTATGTATTTAAGGAGTAGGAATTTTACTTCATTTCCAGATATTTTAAAAAATGATAGAGGAAGTTATGAATTTCCATATATAGATTCTGTTATTGAACCAAAGGAACAAAAATTAGTTGATATAATAAATACTATGGCTGAATTACATACTAAAACTTCCTTTTATAAAGAAGTAGGACATGATAAATTCTCAGAAATTTATGAAAATTTAAAAGAAAACATTTTATATATTGAGGGATATTATAATGATTTAATTACATTAATAGAAAATGAAGTATATATGTCTCCATCTAATTATTTAATCGCAAGAAATTTTTCTAAAATTAATAGTGCGATTATATTTTGTAAGAAAGAATTAGAAAGTTGGTATAAATTAGTAAAAGATAATACTAAAGAAAGAGTATGCGTAGTTCATAATAATCTAAAAGATGAACATCTTTTAAAAAATGATAAGAATTATCTTATAAGTTGGGATAAATATTTAATAGATACACCAGTTTTAGACTTATATAGATTTTTTCAAAATGAAAAGAATGCTGATAATTTTGATGAATTATTAGCACTTTATGAAAAAAAATATAAATTAAAAGAAGAAGAAAGAAAACTTTTATTTATTATTCTTAGTATTCCTCCTAAATTTATATTTGAAAAAGATGAAATTACAAATACTTTTAATGTTAGATTATTTATTGATTATTTATATAAAACCTCAAACTTAATAGCACCATATTATCTTGTAGACAGTGAAGATAAACAAAAAGATTAATAACACAAGAAAAAATACATTTAATCTAATAGGTAAAATCAAAGTGAAAATAGATTGCCATATAATTAATAATCCTAAAATAAACAAGCAAATGATTTTAAAAACTGGTCTATTATGCCTAAAAAGATTATACATATAACTCACTCCACTATATTTTATTCTAATTATTTATTTATAAGGAGGACATTTGTCCTTTTTTTAATAGAGAAAATAGTAGGTGTGTGTTATTATAAATTTAAGGAAGTGAGTAAATGAGTATTGTCTATATTGCTCATCGTGGTTTACATGATAAAAATCTTATAGAAAATAGCATGGAGGCTTTTAAAGAATGTTTAAAGAAAAATATTGCTATAGAACTTGATTTACAACTTACTAAAGATAAAAAAGTAGTGGTTTTTCATGATAGAAGTTTAAAAAGAATGACTGGGGTAGATAAGTATGTTGATGAATTAACATATGAAGAAATAAAAAACATTAAACTTAAAAATTCTAATTTAACAATACCGTTATTTAAAGACGTTTTAAACTTAGTTTCAGATAAAGTATTATTAGATATTGAAATAAAACATTACAAAAATATTTTAAGTTTAACTAGAGAAGTTAATAAATTATTAAAAAATTACAATAATTATATGGTTAAATCTTTTAATCCAATAATACCTTATATTTATAAAAGAAAATCTCCTAATATATCTTGTGGAGTATTAGTTGGTAATTTAGATAATACAGGATTACCAAAATTTATAAAAAGGATTTTATTAGATTTAAAGTATCTAAAATTATATAAACCAGATTTTATTGCTTACAATATTAAAGAAATAAATGATGAGATAATAAAGAAAATAAGGAAGAAAAATATATCATTGTATTTATTTACCATTAAAACAAAAGAAGAATTAAATATGGCAAAAAAACTTAGTAATACTTTAATAATTGAGGGGGTAAAAACAGACTGAACTTAAAAACATCAGTCTTTTATTTTTATTGTTGAATTTACTTTTAAATTGGGATATAATGAGTATGTATAGTAGAGAGGAGATTTTTATGGTTAAGAATAAATTAAAAAAAGTTGGACATACTTTAAAAAAACTTGTAACCATAGATAATCCAAAAAAACTTTTAAAATTAAATTTAATAGTTATTGGAGTTGTTTTACTTGGTTTAATAGTTAATGGAGTCTATAGAGAGTCTCATGCAGCTTCTGCGGGAGATAACTATCGCTTATTATGGGCTGAAAATCCAACTGTTGGTTGGGAATATCCGGAAGGCAATATGCGTCATTATATGACACTTGAAGGCGGTGGAGAAGTCCTTACTGGTTGGTGTATTGATCATACTGATAAAGTATTAGGCCAAGCTTATCTTAGAACAGCGTATAATCCAACTAGTACTAGTTATTGGAACGACCATATAGTTGGTCAAGGGATAGATAAACATCTTTCGCTTGCAACTACTTTTGGTGGTTTAAAAGTTCCATCAGAATTATCTGGATGTAAAACTTATGACTTATACAATGGTACACAAGTACTTATTTGGCATTATGAAAATTATGGTAAAAAAGGAACTGGAAGTGGATATTCTGATGAAGGTGAATATGCTTCGTTAAATTCATGTGCTAAAAGAGGATATTCTTATGTTTTAGGAAAAATCGCAGACTTTTTAACAGTCCCAAGCTTTTGTGTAGAGGGAAAAGGTGGTTCAGGTTCTCCTATTGTTGTAATGAAGCATTCTTATACAAATAATAATTTTAGTACTACTGTGACTGACACTAACGGAAATAATCAAGCACTTACAGTATCTGGTAGTATTTCTCCTGTAACATTTTCTCAGAATGTTGCTCAAAGGAAATATACTTTTAGTTCTAACTCAGAAGTTAGTACAAAAGTAATTAATTTCTTGAAAAGAACTAATGGTAGTGAACAACCACTTGTTTGGTTGGAAGAAGGATACCAAGAAGCATATACCGGAAATAAACCAGTAGATATTTGGTTTTCAACAAGAGTTAGAACAGAAAATCCAGGTTACTTAGTAGCTAAAAAAACAAGTGATGATATAGTAAAACACAAAGATGATATACAGAATGTATTTAAAGATATTAAATTCCAAGTAACAGGAAATGGACTTGAAGCAGGGGATTTAATTCTTACAGTAGATAATGATGGCAATTTAGTATTTAGTGATGGTAATGCAGAAGTTAAAAAGAAAAATACTAAAGGTAGTTCAAAAATAGCAATATATCCGGGAACTTATACATTAACTGAAATTGATCTTCCAGATAGATATATTGAACCAATCAGTGAAACTTTCACAATAACTGAAGGGAATACAACAAGTTTAGTATATGAAGATCCAGAATTTGCTGATGGATATATTCCGCCAACTTCTGTAATGAATTCAACTCATATGCATAACTTTATTAAAAAAGGTTATATAGCTGTACAAAAATATTATAGTAATGAAGATGGAGAAGATATAGGTTCATCAGTTCATTTAAAACCAGAACCAGGCGCAGTATTTAGAGTTTATTCTAAAGAATATGCTGATGCTGGATGGACTTATGATAGAATTCCATTATTATATAAAGATACAATAACAACGGCTGCAAATGGTTATGCTAGAACAAAAGCTTTACCATATGGAACATATTGGGTAGAACAAACTGATGGAACAGAAACATCATTTAGATTAGAAAAATTTGCTGTTTCAATAACTGAACATGAAGAAACATACTTATATCCAATATTTAATGAAGATGTACATGCTAAATTAAAGATTATAAAAGTTGATAGCGAAACAGGAAAAACCATTCCTTATGCTAATATATCATTTAAAATAAAGGATAAAGAAACTGGCGAATATGTAAAAATGAGCGATGGTAAACCAACACCATCTCAAATAGATACGTTTAAAACAGACGCAACTGGTACAGTACAGTTACCAGGACATCTTACTTATGGAACTTATCAAATTGTAGAGGTACAAGCTCCAGAAGGATATTATAGAAATCCTGAGGGTGTAGAATTTACAGTTGATGCATCTAGTATTGAACAAGCAAACGGAGGAGCTGTAAATGATTATTCTGACCCAATAGTTGTAAAATTCCCAGATAAACCTCAAAAAGCAAAATTAAATATTATAAAATTAGGTGAAGAAGTATCTGTAGGAGAAAGTGGTTCTCCAGAATATACTACAAAACCACTTAAGTATGTTGAATTTGAAGTCATAGCCGCAGAAGACATTTATACTCCAGATGGAACTTTAAGAGTTAAAGAAGGAACTTCAGTTAAAAAAGTAAAAACAAATGGTAGTGGAAAAGTTAGTATTGATGGATTATATTTAGGAAAGTATCATATTTATGAAAGAGCAATCTATGAAAGAGTTCTTCACTATGAATACACTGATGAACAAATAGAGTCAATTGCTAAAAATTATGAAGATTATTTACTTGAAATTTATAGTGGAAGTACTGAAGTAATTGAAAATGTAAATGAGGCTTTAAAAGAGACTCCAACTGAAAGCGTAGAAGAAGATAAACTTACACAAGAAGAAATAAATGATAAAATAGCTGAATTTAAGTTAATTCTTAAAGGTAAAGTTTATGTTAAAGATGATGGAACAGTATACAAAGAGGAAGATGATAGTGTAATAGATGATGCTGTTATGCGTGAAATTATAAATGAAGCTAATAAATCTATTGCTTACTCAAGTGAAGAATTTGTTCCAATAACTACTGACTACAATTTTGATCCAGATAAACCAATAGAAACTATTACATTTAAATATGGGGATCAAGATGAAGAAGTAATTGTTGTAAATAAAACATATACTAACAAAATAAAAAAAGGTGATTTAGAAATATCTAAGACAGACATCTCAACAGGTGAAGTAATTGAAGGAGCTGAAATTAGAGTTTATACTGAAGGTGGAGAAAAAGTTTGCCAAGGTATAACTGATAAAAACGGAGACTTCAAATGTCAAAAATTACCTGTAGGAAAGTATTACTTCCAAGAATTTAATGCACCAGCTGGATATAAATTAAATCCTGAAAAACATTATTTTACAATTGAAAAAGATGGTGAAATAGAAAAAGCTAATTTACCAAATGAACTTGAATATATAGATGTTCCAATAACTGATAGTGATAAAACATTTATAATTTATGTAATCGCATCAATATTTATAGTTGTTGGTTCAGGAATATCTATTGGAATTATAAAAAAAGAACAAATCTTAAATATTGTAAATAAAATAAAATCAATATTAAAACATTCATAAAACAGAATTAATTTCTGTTTTTTTCTTTTCTTTTTTAAAAAATTAATTTATAATTATTATAGTAGGAGATAATAACATGAATAAAAAAGGCTTTTTTTCAGTAACAATTGTATATTCTTTTTTAATTCTTTTTATAATGCTTTTATTTATGATAGTTTCTTCATATTTAGTGAGAGATAATCTAATAACAAATATTGTAAATGATGCTAAAACGGAGTTAGAAAATGAATAAATCAGGTTATATATTTATTGAAACTATTATAGTTCTTACTATAACAATGATTTGTTTATTATCTCTATACAATGGTTATTCATTAGTTGTTAAAAGTTCTACCAATAAAAAATATTATGATAATATTAATGATGTTTATAAAGCTAATATTGTAAAAAAAATATTAAAAACTAATTCTAATGATTTATTAATTAATAAAGATAATTGTACAAACTATATGGATATGAATTGTAATTTAATACTAACGGATTTAGAAATTGAAAATGTTTTTATAACAGATGATTTAACAAAAATAATTAATAGTGAAAATAAAGAATATAAAAATAGTTTAAAAAAGTATTTAAAAACTTTAGATAATGACAAAAAATACATAATAATTTCTAGAAAAGAAAATAATAATATGTATTATGCATCTTTAAAGTTAGGTGATGTGAATGAATAAAAAAGGTTATACTTTAGTAGAATTAATAGTTAGTATGTCCCTACTTTCAATTATAATCATTTTTATGATGAGTTTACTTGTAAATTTAAAAGCTGATGAAAATGAACAAGGTATTGATACAAAAGCTCTTGTTTTACAAGCCACTTTATCAAAGACTATAAATAGTGATATTAACAAACTAGAAGCAGAAAATTTTTCTTCGCTTGTACCCGT
>USDC01000038.1 GCA_900553435.1 uncultured Mycoplasmatota bacterium | reverse complement strand
TATTTATAGATGAATTACTAAAACATTATGATTTTGATACAGCACACTCACTTATTAATATTCTAGATAAATACTATTCTTGGTACACTAATTTAGAATCAAGAAGTGGACTTGATAAAAACAAATTAGAAAAAGAGTTTAACAAACTTATTAAAAAAACCAAATAATTGATTTTTTTTACAATTTCTGTTATTATATACAATTGTTTAAGGGGTGAAATTATGCTTAAACCTAGTGATATTTTAGATGAAAAAAATCCTATCTTACATAAAAAAAGTGAAGAAGTTACTTTTCCTTTATCTGATAAAGATAAAAAACTTATTAAAGATGCGATTAAATATTTAGAATTATCTCAAGACGAAGAATACGCTTCAAAAAATAATATGAGAGCTGGTATGGGACTTGCCTTTGTTCAACTAGGTATTTTAAAAAGAATTTTTGTAATTTCCTTACTTGAAGAAGATGATACATTTACCGAATATGTTGTAATAAATCCTAAAATAGTAAGCCGTTCAGCAGAAGAAATTTATGTTGAAGAAGGAGAAGGATGTTTAAGTGTAAATAGAGAAGCACCTGGTGTTGTTTTAAGACATGCTAGGGTTACAGTTGAATACTTTGATATTAATGGAAATAAACAAACTACCGGAGTAAGAGAAGATATGGCTGTTGCGTTCCAACATGAAATAGACCATTTAAATGGAATTTTATTTGTAGATAAAATAGATAAAAATAATCCATTTAAAGATAAAAATAAATATCGTTCAATTTAAAAAAAGCACGTATTGTGCTTTTTATTTTGCATCTTCAAGCCTTACACTTACAAGTTTACTAACTCCACTTTCTTGCATAGTAACACCATATAATAAATCAACATATTCCATAGTTTTCTTTTTATGAGTTATTATAAGAAGTTGTGTTTTATTTCTATAGTGTTCTAAATAACTTCCAAAACGTTCTACATTTGCCTCATCAAGTGCTGCTTCAACCTCATCTAATATAGCAAATGGCACATCTTTTAAATTCATTATCGCAAATAATAAACTAATCGCTGTAAGAGTTTTTTCCCCACCACTTAAAAGGGAAATATTGCTTAGTTTTTTTCCTGGAGGAACAGCTTTTATATCAACACCAGTCTCTAAAATATTATCTGGTTCTGTAAGTTCAAGATAAGCTTCTCCCCCTCCAAAAAGTGTATTAAAAACTTTTTTAAATTCAGCATTTACTTTGTTAAAAGTTTCTATAAATCTTAGTTCCATTTCTTCATCCATCTCATTTATTATCCCAAGTAAATTTTCTTCACTTTTAACTAAGTCTTCTTTTTCATTTGTTAAAAAGTTATAACGTTTATTTAACCTTTCATACTCTTCTATACTTCCTAAATTAACTTCACCATAACTTCTAATCTCAGCTTTTAATTTATTTACTTCTGTTCTAGCCTCATCTACTGGTAAATCAAGTTCATATTTATCTTTAGCAAGCTCATAAGTTAAATTATAGTTTTCATTTAGAAGAGTTAAAGCATTATCTATAATATTTTCTAATTTAATTTTTTCTATTTCATTATTTTTAAGTTCATTTGTCAACTTATTATAATTTATATTTTGTTTTTTTATACTTTCTTCTATTAATTCAATATCTTCTTTATATTCTTTCTTTTTATTTAAAGAGATATTAAGTTCATTTTCTTTATTTTGCTTTTCAGTTTCAAATTTATAAAATTCTTCACTAATTTTATTAAATTCTTTATCTAACTTTTCACCACTATTTTTACTTAAATTTTCATATTCATTATTAATTCTTGTTAAATTTTCTTCCATTTCTTTCAAAGTTTTCTTTTTAAGTGCTAACTCTTCACTACTTTTAACTTTTATAGATGTTCTTTTATAAATATTTTCTCTTAAAACTTCTATATTATAATTAATTTCCTTTATTTCTTTTTCTTTACTTTCAATTTCCTCTTTATTAAATTTAAGTAAATTTGTTATTCTATTAAACTCAAACTTTTCTCCTATTACACTATTTGTATTATTTCTACTACCACCAGTTAAACTACCTCCAACATGAATTAGTTCACCATCAAGAGAGACTACTCTATATCTATGGTTTATTTTTTTACTAATTCTTATTGCTGAATCAATATCCTTAGCAACTATAATATTTCCTAATTGATTAGTTATAATATTATGAAATTTTTTATCATACGATACTAGTTCATAAGCAAGTGAAATAAAACCAGAATCATTTGAAATGCTACCTAGTGTATTATTATCAATAGCCTTAGGTTTAATTACATTCATTGGGAAAAATGTAACTCTTCCAATTTTATTTTTCTTAAGATAATCTATTGCTTCTTTTGCAACTTCTTCATTTTCTACTACAACAAAATTTAATGCACTAGAAAGAGCTGTTTCAACTGCAGTACTATATTTTTCTTCAACATCAATTAATTTACCTATTGTATTTATAATTCCATTTATCTTTGGATTTTCTAATACATTTCTAACGCTATAAGGAATTTTACTAGAGTTTTTAATGCTTTCTTCAAGTATACCCTTTTTATATTTTAACTCCATATATTTTTTATTTAGTATAGAAAATTCATCATTATAAAGTTTATGTTTATTTTCTAATTCTTTATAATCACTAGTATATTCTTCTATAACTTTGTTTATTTTTTCAAGTTCACTTTCTAAAGCATTTATTTCATTTTCTAATACTTTTTTATCACTTGTTAGCTTTAATTTCTTCTCTTTTATATCGAGTAAATTATTTTTTACTTTAATATCAGTTGAATCATATTTACTTCTTTCTCTTAGAAGTTCTTTTTGTTCAGATAATTTTGTTAGTTTTGTACTAAGTTCTATTATTTCCTTTTGAAGTTCATTTATTTTTTCATCTAATTTTATACTTTGAAGTTTTATTTTTTCTAATTTAACCTCATCATTTGTAGATTTTTTATCATCCTTAGCAAGCATCTCATTTATTTCATTTATTTTTTCATTCTTTTTTTTATAAAGAACATCAGCTTCTGTAATATCTAAAACTGTAAGTGCTACCTCTAAATTAGTTAACTTTTCTTTTGCTTTTTTATAAGCGATGGCTTTTTCACTTTGAGTTTTAAGCGGAATAATACTTTCATTTAATTCACTTATAATCATATTAATTCTTGAAATATTTTCATTAGTTCTATCTAATTTTCTAAGACTCTCTTTTTTTCTGGTTTTATATTTTAGTACTCCTGCGGCTTCTTCAATAATACTTCTTCTTTCCAAAGAATTGTTTGATAAAACTTCACTAACCTTTCCTTGAGAAATTATATTAAAGCTTTCTTTTGAAGAAAAAGAGTCTACAAATAAATCTGTTATATCTTTTAGTCTACATCTTGTATTATTTAAAAAATATTCATTTTCTCCGCTTCTATATACAACTCTTTTAATACTTACCTCAGTGTATTCAGTTGGCAAATGAAAATCACTATTATCAAAAACAAGAGTAACAGAAGCACTACTAGATGGTTTTCTAGTTTTAGAACCTGCGAAAATAACATCACTCATGGCACTACTTCCTCTTAAGTTTTTAACACTTTGTTCTCCTAAAACCCATTTTACAGCATCTACTATATTACTCTTTCCACTTCCGTTTGGACCAACTATCCCTGTAAATGTTTTATCTAAAGTTATATTTACTCTATCTACAAAACTCTTAAAACCATTCATTTTTATTTCTTTAATATACATTCCTAACACCTACTTAGCACTTTTTTTATAAGCATCTTCCGCAGCATTTTGCTCTGCTTCTTTTTTACTTTTTCCTCTTCCAGTTCCAAATACCATTCCCTCTATTTTTACCTCAACATAAAAAGTTTTATCATGGGATGGTCCTGTTTCTTTAACGACTTTATATTCAATAGACTTTTTATCTGTTTGAGCCATTTCTTGAAGCAAACTTTTATAATCATGTAAAAAGTCATTTTCTTTATTCACAAATGGTACAATTAATTTATTAAAAAATTCTTTTACTGCATCAAAACCAAATTCCAAGTATATAACACCAATTACTGCTTCAAACACATCAGCAATTACACTTTTATTTGGTTTTGTTATTCCATTTCCAACCTTAATAAATTTACTTAAGTTAATCACTTTAGAATACTCATATAATGCATTTTCACACACATAAGCACTTCTTATTTTACTCATTTCACCCTCAGGTAAAGTTGTCCTCTTATATAAATATTCTCCCATTAATAAATCTAATACAGCATCTCCTAAATATTCTAACCTTTCATAACTTTCCACATTATGCTCATTAGCATAAGAAGAATGTGTTAAAGCTGTTTTAATTTTACTATTATTACTAAAGTTAATACCATAATCTTTTAATAAATCCATATCATTCACCTACACTATTATACACTATTTTCTGTTTTTTTTCTTCCCTTTATTTATTTTTTTATAAATTTATACTATAATAGATTAAGGGAGTGGAAATGAAAAAAATATTAATTACATTAATTAAATTATACCAAATAACGCCACTACATTCACATTCTTTATGCAGATATTATCCAACATGTAGTCAGTATACTAAAGAAGCAATTTTAAAACACGGATGTATAAAGGGATGTTATCTTGGATTAAAAAGAATATTAAGGTGTAATCCACTAGGAGGCTACGGAATAGACCCAGTCCCTATAAAGGAGGAAAAATGAATAAACTTTTTATTAAAATATTAGCTTTAATAGGAATTCTTCTAATGGCTACAGGATGTTTTTATGATGAGGGATTTGAAACAAATGATACTTATACAACACTTTATCCAATTGAATATATAACTAATGAACTTTATGGAGATAAATCAAATGTTTATAGTATTTACCCAAATGGTGCGGATGTAAATACCTACAAATTAACCCAAAAACAAACAGAAGAATATTCTAAAAGCAATATGTTTATATATAATGGAATTGGAAAAGAAAAAAATATAGCTGTTGATTTTCTAAATTTAAATAAGAACATTCAAATAATTGATGCAATGCAAGGAATGAATTATGAATATTCTGAAGAAGAATTATGGCTTGACCCATCTAATTTCTTAATGATTGCACAAAACATTAAAAATGGTTTACTTCAATATAATGAAGATATATCAGGAAAAGATGAACTTGATGAAAAATATGAAGAATTTAAAATTAAAATATCAGAAATCGATGTAGAATTAAATTTAATAAGTAAAAATGCTGATAGCACTACTATTGTTGTAAGTGATGATTTATTTAAATTTTTAACAAAATATAACATAGATGTAATATCACTTGATAATAAAAATAAAAATGTAAATAAAGAATACGCAGAAGCTAAAAGAGCAATTGCTAGTGGTGAGGTTAGTTATATAATTACTAAAAAAGGTGAAAAATTAAATAGTAATATTGAAGACTTTATCGCATCAAACAAAGTAGAAAAACTAGAAATGGAAATGCTTTATAATTTAACTGATGACCAAAAATCAGCTGGTGAAGATTACGTAAGTTTAATGAACAAAAATATTGAAAATTTAAAAACAGAATTATTTGATTAATTCTGTTTTTTACATATCTATTTTTTTAATAAATGCTTTATATATCAATAAACAAAAACCAATACTTATTAAACTTCCAAACAATAAGAAGCCTGGAGCATCATCTTTATCTGCATAAATCAAACTAAAAATAATACCTAATATACATAACATTATTAAAAATATTGAAAGAAGAAGTTTTATTATTTTTCTTTTTTTCATTTTTATAATCCATCAACAAAACTAGTAACAATTTTCTCTTCGTTTTTAGGAAGTGAGTATTTTTCTTTTCCTAGAGCTATAGACTTTATTAAAAAAGCCATGTTTTTACCTAGGTTACGCATAGTTTGCACCCCTTCTTTGTCTTTTAATACATCTTCTTTTTTACTACCATGAACTTCATTCCAATAATTACTTGATACAATAGGCATATTAGAAATTGTAAAATATTTATTAATTTCATCAAAAGCAGAAGTAGAACCAGCTCTCCTAGAAGAAATAACCGCAGCCCCTACTTTCATAGTTTTATCAAAGTGAGAACTATAAAAGAGTCTATCTAATAATGAAATTAAATTTCCATTACTTCCAGCATAATATACTGGAGTACCAATAATTATTCCATCAGAACTTTCAAATTTTGAAGCAATTTCAACTACTATATCATCAAAAATACATTTACCTGTTTTAACACAAGAATTACAGGCAATGCACCCCCTAATATCTTTATTTCCTACAGCGATTATTTCTGTTTCTATACCTTCTTCGTTTAAACTTTTTTCTACTTCTTTTAAAGCAGTCATAACACATCCATTAATATTTGGACTACCATTTAACATTAATACTTTCATTTTTTCTCCTCCACTATAATTATAACATTTTTTAGTTTTGAAAGTTATATAACATTATCTTTTCCAATACATCTTTTTATTATTTTTAAAGCATTATTTTTTCTTATTATTCCATGCGTACAAGCACAATAATCTTTTAAAACGTAAACATTATATCCTAGTTCAAATAAATCAAATGCAGTTTTTAAAACACAACACTCAATATCTATTCCACACAAAT
>USDC01000037.1 GCA_900553435.1 uncultured Mycoplasmatota bacterium | reverse complement strand
AAATCATAACCATCACAAGTTTCTTCAGCGATTATCCAAATATGATTACATGATTCGTACTCTTTTTTCTTCAATTCTTCGTGTAATTGAAGTTCTTTATTAAATAAAAAATTATTTTCTGATTCTAATCTTTTATATCTCATAACTATTTTATTTTCTTCTAGTGCTTTTAGTTCTCTAATAATTTTTTTTCTTAAAAAAATTATATCATCGTATTCTTTTTTTAAATCTTCCATATTTCTCTCCTAAAAAAATTATAACATAACCATGAAGCATATATTCTCTACATTTTGTAGAAACAACTTTTTTAATAATCACTTATTTTTATATTCCTATATCAAACTTCATATTTGGGTTTTTAGTTCTTATTAATTCCCTTGGATAATCAACAATTTTTACATCTTCTACTTCAAAATCATAAAAATTATTTTTATCCTCATTTAAAACTATTTTCGGATTACAATCTACACTTTCTCTTTCTAACATTTCTTTTGCTTGTGCTAAATGTCTATCATATATTTGAATATTGTTATAAAACCATGTAAATCTTCCTGGTTTTAATCCTAGATGTTTTGCAATCATATATTGAAAAACAACATATTGAACTTGATTAATGCACCCAGCAGTTAAAAAATCACTACTTCTTTGAGTTAGACACATATCTAAATAATCATTACCATCTTTATCATGTCTAATATTCCATTGCGTCATAAATGCACAAGGTTTTAATCCATGTTTATCTAAAAAATCATCTTCTTGCCATAAACAGATTATATGTCTTCTTCCATCTGGATCATTTTTCAATCCATTAATCAAATTTTTTACTAGATTATGTCTTCTAACAGTCTCACCATAAACCGAACCAACCGTATCATTTCCAATATCCCATTCATTCCACCAAGAAACACCATATTTTTCTTTTAATAGTTTAATATCATTAGATTCCTTTTGATAAATCCATAATAATTCTCCAATACTACTTTTAATTGCGATTGGTCTTAATGTAATTAGTGGTGTCTCTCCCTTATTTAAATCATAAGTACACATTCCATGATTAACACTAAGTGTATATGCAGGTGTTCCATCACTATATTTTGGTCTTGGATTTTTATCCCAACTGCCTTCTTTTAATATTCTTTCTATTATTTCTTTTGTATAAATATCACCCTTTGTCATAAAAACCTCCTTTAAAACATTTTTCTGTTTCTACTTTTTATGAAAATCCTATATTCATCTTCGTTTAACTGTACATTACGTTTTGAATACTCATATAATTTCTCTACTTTCCTAAGTTTATCATTAATATCTGAGGTTGTATCACAAATAGCATCAATATACATATCTACAAATTCTTTTTCAGGAATATTTTCTTTATAAAAACTTTTTCTATATTCTTCATCAAGGTAAACTCTAAGTACTTTTGATGTTTGTATAGCTGGTAGTCCATTTAATCTATGATAAAATTTTCTTATTTTTTCTATTGTCAAATGATATAAATGTATAAAATTAGGACTATTTTCAAAAGCTGCTTTTTTTAATTTTTCCATTCTATTATTTAATATAGATATTTGTTCTTTTGCCTCTTCTTCTTCGAGTTTGGGTAAAGGGTTTGCAAATTTATCCAAAGCGTAATTTTGTAATTTTTTTAAACTACCATCTTTATCAAACAATATTTTTGAAGTTCCAATTATCGATAAGGATGCATTACTTTGAGTAGAAAAATCATTGTCAATTGATAAATAAACATCTTCAATTGGTTTTTCAAAATATTCTATTCTTATACCATCAATGTATTTATTACCTCTTACTAATCTATCTGGTTTTTCATTATCAAAAATTATAGACAAATCAATATCAGAATGTTTTTCATTAAAACCTGTTAAAAAACTCCCATAAAAAAATGCACCTAGAACATGTTTATTTTCTAAATATTCCATTTCATAAATAAATTTTAAAATTATGTTCTCTACATTACACACTCAAATCCCCCCTAAGTTAAAATTAGAAAGCTCACTCTTATAAAAATATTATATCATTTACATTATATTTTTCAAACAGAAATTAAGATTTAGTTTACCGTTTCTTAATCGTTCCATTTTTTCTGTTGAGGGTGTTTTGTTTATTTTAAATTTCGTACCCTAGAATACCCTTGTTCTAATTTTTGTACAAAATTTTTGGGAATTTTTTCTTTTGCCTGCTCAATTATCATGTCATCAATTCCAAATAAGGCTTCAGCCATTGAACCAACAATGCAAGCGTTAGTATCAGTATCTCCACCAAATGTAATTACTTTGATAACTGCCTCTTCATAACTATTTGATGTAAAAAGTGCATATAAACAATTATCTATTGTTTTATAACAAGTACTATTGAATTTTTGAAAAGGTGAATATGAATAATTTAAGTTTAATTGTTTAATTATTTCTTTTTTTGGGCAACCTTTTCTTGCTAAATAAATTATTTCTGCGATAATAGTTGCAGAGTTAATTGCCTCTTTTGAATTATGAGATGGAATTGTTGCTAACTTAGCATTTTTAATTACATCTTTTTTTGAATTAAATAAATATCCAACAGGAGAAATTCTCATCATAGCACCGTTTCCGATACTATTACCAACTTCATCACTATTTGCCCATTTAATAAAGGTTGGCGAAAAAGTTCCTTTAAAATATGGTTTGAAATTAGGTTTATAGTCTTTATAATCATTAACATATTTTTTTAAATAATATTCATACTTTTTATCGTTTAAAATTGCATCTAAAATCGCAATTGTTAAAATTGTATCATCACTAAAAAAACTATTTTCTATGTTTAAATTTTCTAATTTTATATTTGATATTTTTTTAACTTGTTCAAATTCATATATAGAACCAGCTAAATCTCCAATTATTGCCCCCCACATAAACTAATACCTCCTTATTCAAAATCATCACACATAATCATCTATTAATAAATAATTTTGTTTATCATTTTTATAATTATTTCCAACATAATCTGTTAATTTATAATATTCATTAATATTTTCATATTTAGCTAAATTGTAATTAATATGTATTACATTATGATTTTTATCGTTTTTTATAATATATTTTAATTCTTCTAAGAGTTTTGATTTGCCAGTGTGACGAACACCAATTATAGCTTTTATATCTGCTGCATCATTGTATTTATTAATTTTTCTAAATAATCAATTCTTTATATTAACTTCATAATTAGTCTTCCAATAACATTATAACACATCATTCCCAAAAAATATTATTTAATAAAAATGTAAATTTTTGACATTTTTCTGTAACTGTTTTTAAATAACAAAACCTAAATTTATAAGCACTGTTTTTAAGCACAAAATTTCTAACCTCCCTATATATTTTGACGAAATATCAAATATACAAATAAAATGTAGAACTGATGTAGTCCTACAATAAAATATATATAAAAAGTTCATAGTTTGAACAGATTTCTAAAGTGGTGCTCGTGGTCGGACTCGAACCGACACGGGCAAGCCCAACAGATTTTGAGTCTGTCACGTCTACCAATTCCATCACACGAGCATTAAAAAAATTATAACATAATTTTTTTTATATTTAAATGTTTTCTTTATAATTAGATTTATAAAGTTCTTTTTCATTATCATCATCTATTTCAGTGTTTAGTTTTGGTAAGTCTTCCTTAGTTGCAAGACCAAAATAATCTAAAAATTCATTTGTTATTTTAAAAAGTGTTGGTCTTCCTATAGAATCAGCTTTACCAGCTTCTTTTTAGAAATTTCTTGCGACTAATTTTCTTACAATATGATCACTATTTACTCCCCTTATCTCTTCTATTTCCCCCTTTGTAATTGGTTCATTATATGCCACTACTGCAAGGGTTTCTAAAGCTGCATTACTTAATATAAAGTTATCACTACCAGTAATTAATTTATTATAGTATTCTTTGTGTTCACTCTTTGTTGTTAATTTAAATGAATTACCTAAAAAGGAAATTCTTATTCCTCTATCATTTGATTCATAATCTTTTTTTAATTCAAGCAATAATTCTTTTGCTTCCTCTTCATTAATATCTAATATATTAGTTATTTTTTCTAAAGAGATCCCCTCATCTCCTACAACAAACAATAATCCCTCTAAAACTGCTTTCATTATATCACCGTTTCTAAATATATTTTATCAAAGTTATGGTTTTGTGTAATTAGTATTTCATTATTTTTAGCCATTTCTAAAATACCTAAAAATGTTACAACAACATAAGGTTTTGAAAAATCTTCAAACAATTCCTCGAACTCAACTTTTTTCTTTTTCTTTAATACATCCCTTATCGCATGCACTCTTTCTCTTACTGATAATTCTTTTCTAGTTATTTTAGTATTAACTGGTTTATTATACTTTTGTCTTTGTAATATATTTTCAAAAGCTTTTACTAAATCATTTAATGTTACACTACCATCATTATTAATTTTTATATTTGTAATATTTGTTAAATTTTCTGGTAATTTAGTATGATAATCACTTCTTTTTTGTTCAAGTTCTTTAAATATAGGTGTACTTTCTTTATATTTTTTATATTCAATCAATCGTCTTTTAAGTTCTTCTTCAGCATCTACTTCTTCTTCCTCTGTTTCTTCTTCTACAGTTGGAAGCAAATGTTTACTTTTAATTTCAATTAATTCTGATGCCATAAGCAAATATTCACTAGCTACATTTAAATTTAATTTTTCTTGTTCTTCTATGAATTTTATATATTGTTCCGTTATTGGAACTATTTTTATTTCATTTATGTCCATTTTTGATTTTTTTACTAAGTGTAAAAGTAAATCAAGTGGACCTTCAAAATCTAAAATTGTAACATTTTGCATACTAATCACCTATTTTTACCTAAAGAAATTATACTATAAAATCAAAAAAAAGTATAGAAATATACTTTAGTTCTTTGGTTTTGTAAAAATAGAAACAATAAAAGCCATAAATATTGCAAGAGAAAGTCCTGCGCTTACTGGTACTAAAATGTTTTCTAGTATTCCAAGAACACCACCCTCTTTAAACCCAGTTATTGCACCTTGATATATAATATTACCAAAATTAGTAATTGGTAAGCTTGCCCCTGCCCCAGCATATTTATAAAATATTTCATATACACCAAGTGCACCTAAAGCTGAGCCAACAACTACAAAAATCGAATTGACATGTCCAGGAGTAAGTTTAGTATTATCTAAGATTATTTGACCTATTAAACAAAGACTTCCACAAAACAAAAATGCATAAACAAAAGTCATTTTAATACCTCCAAACTAACTGCATGAGAAATTGAGGGAATAGATAAACCTAATTTAGTACTAGTAGAAGAATGAAGTGAACCTGTTGCTACTAAAAGAATTTTTCTATATTTTTTTGTTTTTAAAATGTTTGAGAAAAACACAAGTGGAAGACACACTGGGCCACTTCCTCCAGCTATTTCTCCATCTTTTTTGGCATTATATAAAATTGTTCCAGCATCTTTTATATTATTTAATTTTAATTTATATTTTTTTAACAAACATTCTTTTAATATTTCTACTCCATAAACTCCTAAATCTCCAGTTAAAATAATATCATAATAATTAGGCTTTCTATCTAGGGCAGTTAAGTGTTCATATATTACTTCAGCTGCGGACGGAACCATTACTGCTCCCATATTGTTTGAATCTTTATAACCAATATCTATTACACTCCCGATGGTTGCTGATTCTACTTTTATATTGCTTTCTTTTTTACTTATTATGCTTGTAGCAGCTCCAGTTGCTGTAAAGGTATTAACTTTTTTTCTTAGTGCTCCATACTCTATTGGAAATCTAAACTGTCTTTCACTAGCTAAATTATGTGAACTAGTCGTTATTAAAACATTTTTACACATATTAGAATTAACGAACGTACTTGCTATAATTAACTCTTCTACAAAAGATGCGCACGCACTATATACCCCTAAAAATGAAGAGTTTATCTTACTTGCCGCAAAACTACTAGCAAGAATTTGATTTTGTAAATCACTTCCAATAAGTAAATCAATTTTTTCTTTTGAAATCTTATATTTGTTTAAAACTATATTTATTGCCTCTTGCTGGTACATACTTTCTGCTTCTTCTACACTTTTACTTTTAAAATAATAATCATTAATACATTTATCTACATTATTTACTATGCTTGGACTTTTTTCAGTTGATGCAAGAAGTGTAGAATAAGAATTAATATAAGTTTTATTAAATTTTAAAGTCTTTATAAAATCACCCCTTTTATAAGTGCTACTATTACACCACTTACTATTCCATAAAGAATAATACTACCAGCAAGTTTAAAAATGTTAGATCCTATTCCATTTATTAATCCCTCATTTTTATAATCAATTGCCGCACTCGTAAGAGAATGTGCAAAACCAGTAATAGGAACAATTATTCCCGCTTTAAAAGTTGTTACAACTTTATCAAATACATGAAAGCCAGTTAAAAAAGATGCTATAAAAATAAATATTAGTGATATAATCATATATACTTCATTTATTGTAAAAGAACAAAAGTTATAAATTATTAAAAAAAGTACTTGTGCTAATAAACCCATAAAACCACCAGATATAAAAGCAACTAGCATATTTTTTCTTTTATCGTCCTTATAACTTTTCTCTTCTACTATTTTTTTGTATTCCT
>USDC01000036.1 GCA_900553435.1 uncultured Mycoplasmatota bacterium | reverse complement strand
ATAAGTGAAATCTTTTTCATATTTTACCCGATGAGCTGATTTGCCCTTTTCTGTATCAAGTTCCTCATAGACCACGCGTTGCCCTCTATAGAGTCTCTTGAAGCCGGGTTCCTTTATGTTCGTGTAATGTACCATACTGGAAACACCACCGTCAGACAATAGGAAACCATAGCCTCTTTCATCGTTGAACCAGACACAGGTACCATGGACACATCGGTCTTCATCTTCATGCGGCATTTGCAATCCTCCTTTCCGTATTGTATCTACAAAGCCATATCTTGACTTGTTGGTACAAGAAAACTGCCGAAAGCAAAAAAGTCTCAGCAGTTCTATGTAACAACGAATCATGGATCCGCTGTAAGCTATGGTATCTGATAAATCACCGATATCTTTCGTATCCCTCGGCATGGGCAGCACTAAACAGCTATCGCTAGCATTCATTGGAATCACACCAACCCCTCCACGGGGCATTTTGATTATAAGTATCATTATACGAAGGTCATGGCGAACCGGCTTTCGAGACCGCTTTTTCTGCCTGATAGGTATCGCTCTTGCATTATGGAATCCATGAGAGGAAGGATAATGCCGTCGTGGCGTATCATCAGATGTCGCTCACTTCTTGTTTTAGTACTCGCTATTCTATTTTCAAAGATCATACACAACGGTGGAGGAAAAGAAAAAAGGATGTATAAGGAGAAATATTCCTTACACATCCCGTGTATATATCAAACGAACTCGCTTCCGAATTTCGTAAGATTTAATAAAAATGCCCAGAGCCATTGGCTCTGAGCAGAAATCTTACTCATAATGGAGCGGGTGATGAGAATCGAACTCACGTAGTCAGCTTGGAAGGCTGAAGTTCTACCATTGAACTACACCCGCATTGAATGGTGCCCAGGGCCGGAGTCGAACCGGCACGGATTTTAAGGTCCGCAGGATTTTAAGTCCTGTGCGTCTACCAATTTCGCCACCTGGGCTTATTCAGTTAAATGGTGACCCGCAGGCGACTCGAACGCCTGACCCTCTGATTAAAAGTCAGATGCTCTACCAACTGAGCTAGCGGGTCATACCTTATGGCTGGGGTAGCTGGATTCGAACCAGCGCAATGACAGAGTCAAAGTCTGTTGCCTTACCGCTTGGCTATACCCCATTCATTAGATAGATGGTGGAGAGGAGTGGATTCGAACCACCGAACCAAAAGGAACTGAGTTACAGTCAGCCGCGTTTAGCCACTTCGCTACCTCTCCATCATGGTGCCGGCTAAAGGACTTGAACCCTCAACCTACTGATTACAAGTCAGTTGCTCTACCAATTGAGCTATTCCGGCATGGTGGGCGATGAGAGACTCGAACTCCCGACCCCCTGCTTGTAAGGCAGGTGCTCTAACCAACTGAGCTAATCGCCCAAAATAACTTGCTTGACAAGTACAACTATATCAAAGATATAGCTTAGTGTCAATAAAAATCTTAAGTTTTTTACTATTTTACATTCATTTCCTCTAATTTTTCTTTAGTCCATTTATTAAGGTTTTCTTCTAATAATTTAAAACCCTCCCCTCTTTCTTGTAAATCAATTTTTTTAGGTTTTGTTTTAAATTTAACTTTTTTTATAGAAAGTTTAACTTGGCTTTTATCTTCATCTATTTCAAGTACTTTTACTTTTATTACATCCCCTACTTTAAAAAGTTCTTCAATATTATTTATATATAATTCTGAAATTTCTGAAATATGAACTAATCCAGTATAATCATCATTTAATGATACAAATACACCGTATTTTGTAACTCCAGTAACTTGCCCCTTTACAATGTCTCCTACTTTTATACTTCCCATAAAACCACCATAATAATTATATCAAATTTATTGTTAGTTTTAAACTTTTTTTCTTATAATCCACTCAACTTCAGGTATTTGTGCATATTTTTTTATTAAATAGTAAATATCAAATAAAAAGTCTTCATATTCTTTTGATTTTGATATTATATTTTTTAATTTTTTATCATCTCTAGTTTCTATATATTCTTCATATGCATCAAAATAATATGAGGGGTATAATAATCTAGCATAAAATAATCTACAGTTTGTTTTAGAAATCAAAAATTTATTAAAAAGTTCTAAAACCTCATTCCAATCTAATTTATCTAAAAAAAACATTGTTTTTAAATATTCAGCAATATCTCTAACTTTATAATCAAATACAAAAGTAAGTGGGTTATATATCTTGGCATTAATTGTTGGATAGCTTATCCTTTTATGAGAAATGCAAAGTTCCATATTTATGTTTTTTTCTTCTAATAATGTATCAACATAATAACCTATTGCATCCTCAGCAAGCCCAACATAATAACTAAAACTTCTATTTACTATATCATTTTCTTCTTTTACAACACTCATCCTATATTCATAATAATCAATTTTTTCACTCCATAGTTTTTTCCAATCATTTCTGTTTAACAAATTTTTAGACTTCGTTTTTAAAAGTTTATTAAATTCAATAATATCAAATAATTTTAAACTTTTATTTTCTTCTTTTAAAACTTTTAAAATCATATAATTTTTTTCCTCAAAATCAAAATATTTTTTATTTTCTTTATCTAAAACAATACTATAAACAGCTTTATTCATTAACTCAAGCTTTTTATTAACACTAAAAATCAAATCTATTTCTTCTACCTGTCTATTTAATTTAACAATATAATATTTATTATTATCAATAAAAAAATAATAACTATCTTTTACATTAATTACTCTATCCGGATATAAATTATATTTATAATTTAATACATTTTTCATATTAAAGTATATAAAAAAAGCAGCATAATTATGCTAACTATGCTGCATGTACTCTTGAAAAACCAGATTCATTTTCAGTACCTCCAGTAATATCTGTAGTTGTATCAGAACTCATATATTTATTTGCAAGTGCTTGTAAATCTTCAAGATTAATTTCACCTAACATACTTTTATCTGAATTCTTAGAAACTTCTGGTACTTGTTTTTCATCAACTTTATAATTATCTATTGGAGTAACATTATCGGTTTTAACTTCTGTTTCAACTTTAACTTCAGGAGTTTCATTTACTGTAGTAAACTTTGGTTCTACAACAGTATCTTCTTTATTTTCAATTGTAGGAACAATTTCTATTGTTGGTTCTTCTGGAGTTTTATTCTCAATATTTATATCACTAATATCTCCACCTACAATTTTAAGTTCAGATTCTTTTACTTCAGAAACAGGTTCAATTGTTTTATCTTCTGTTTGTTCCGGATTTTCTCCGAAATTATTTTTAATAATATCTTCTCTACTTTGTTCAGCAATTTGAGTCCTTATTTCTGCGGCTTCAGCTTTCTTTTGTAATTCTTCTTTTTCTTTTTTTAAATCTTCTATTTCTACATTTTTCGCAGATATTGCTTCATCTTTTTTAGAAATTTCTTCTTCTAGTCTATTTTTTTCTACAGTGAGCGAAGCTATTATATCTTTTTGTTCCTCATTTTCTCTGACCAAATTTCCTTTTTCTTCATTTTGAAAAACATCTTTTTCTTCATAAACTGAAATTTGTCTTTCTAAATCATTTAATTTACTTTCATAATTTCTTATTTTTTCTTCAAGTTCCTCAATTTGTTTTTCATATGTACGAATTCTTTTTTCTCTTAAATTAGTTTCTTCAGTTAATAATTTATTTGATTTTTCTAAACTATCATTTATACCTTCTAATGTATAACATTTTTCTTGAAATTCTGAAAGTTCTTTTCTAGTCAAATATAAATCTTTAGTTGTTTTTTCATGAAGTTCTTTAAGTCCATCAACATAAGACAAAATATTTTGTTGTGATTTTTCGAATTCTTTATATCCAATATTTGTCTCTTCAGTCATTTTTTCTTCGTTTTCTATTTTTTCTGTTCTATAATCATTTATATCGACTACATTATTTGGTTTTATTTCATCATTTGACAATTCATTTATCTTTTCTCCTAATAATGGTTCAGAAGTTAAATTCGAGTCATTTAAATTTTGAGTTTCTTTTTTTTCTTCTACGTTTAATTCATTTGTAGGATTTAGAGTTTCTTTTTTTTCTTCTTGTGCAGGAAGATTTAAATTTACTACACCTATATTTAAATCAGCTTCAGCTTCATCATTTACTTTATTATTGTCCTCTAAACTACTATCAATTGAGTCCACCGTATTTTTTTCAATTTCAGTTGGTTCATTTGATTGTGATACATCATTATTTGTAGGTACCGCTTCTATTTCTTCCGAACCTCCATTAAACGCAGCTGCAAAATCCTTTGTAGTATCATTTTCTTCTTTTTTTTGTGAAATTGGATTATCTGGCACTTCTGGAGTTTCAAATCCAAATGCTCCAAATCCGTTTGATGTATCTTGTTTATATTGAGATGCAGGATTTCCAAAACTATTATTTTCTTCTAACGATATTTTAACCGCATCATTAAAGCCGTTAGGATTAAAATTACTTTGTGGTTGTGGAGTTTCTGGTACGGCAGTTACTTCAGCATTAAAAGCATTAAAACTATTTGGTTGTGGATTAACAACGTTATTTACCGCTGGATTAGGCGTTTTAGGAGCTTGCGCTGGGCCTGCTGTAACACTTTGTGGTTGAGATAAAATAGTATTATTTTCTTCCTTTTTAAAGCTGTAATTTCCAAGACTTGAAACAGTGCTACTAGCAAGTGCCGCAGCCTTAGTATTACCTGGAAAATCACCATTTAACTTTTTACCACTTAAATCAAGATATTCAATAGTAGATAATTTTTGGTCAACTATCTCTTTCATTGCAGCTTTTACTTCATTCCAAGTATTTTTATCTGTTAAACCTATTAATTTATATGATGTTGGATCTTCCTCTATAATTTCTGAAGCATATATTTTACTTAAGTTATTTCCAGCATCTTCTCCTTTTGATAAAATTACAAAACCTCTTTGGGATTTAATAATTTTAAACGCATTTAATAAATCCACTTCTTCAGGCTTTTTATTAATTTGATAAATTGTTATTTTTTCCATGAGCCTGCACCCTTCCTATTTTCAATAAATATTTTACCATAACTATTTAGTTTAATCAATTATTTTCTTTTTCTAAAATAAAATAAGAACAACCATATGCACAATCATTTTCAATATAATCATTTATTTTTGTACAATCATTATATTTGTTAAAGTTTTTATTTGTTTTTTTACTAAAACCTTTAAGCCTTAATTTTCCATATGCATAATCTCCCACAATAAAATCATATGGAAAAAAATATTCTGTGCATTTTTCTATAAATTCTTCCTTTTTAAAAGCTTCTTTATAATTTTTAATAATTTTATATTTATTATTTTCTACTTTTATTTCCATATTCCTACTCCTATTTATATTTTATCATAGTTATTTCTCATTTTCTATTGGAATTGAAAACATTGAAGAATTGTTATTCATACTACCTCCATAATATTTAGGTACAGTTCCTTGTATTACTTTCATAGCTACTGGTATGTTTTCTTTAACTGTTGTTTTCTTTGAAATAAATGGAAGTAATATTTGTTCACTTACCTCTACTTCTATATAAATTTCTAACATTGCATTATTTATTCCGTAGTTTGTTATCTTAGTATTTATATTACTAATTACATTCCCAATAATCTTTGTCTTAAGTGGGAGTTTTGGCCCTAAATCAGCTAATATAGGCATACGAAATACTATTCCAAAAGGAATTTCAAAAATTAAATCATTATCATTTTTAATAATTTTACTATCAAAATCTACATTTCCTTCCTCTATTTTTTTTATATTATTCTGAACTTCATTTGTAATTGTACTTAATGCTTTATTAACATAAACAGGATTAAAATCTACACTAACTATTTCTCCATTTTTATTTAATGTAGTTTCAACTAAATCATTTAAATATTCCTCTTTTGCGATTTTCTTAGTTACTGCTTCATTTATTATTTTTGTTGAGATATTTTCAGTTTTGGCTAAAGCATAATTTGAAAGTATAGGTAAAAGTTCTTTATTAAAAATAAAAAACCATAATAAAAGAAAAATAATAACTAATATTATTGATATTGTAAGTTTATTTATTTTAATTCTTCCTCTTTTTTTTAACCTTATTTTTCTTTTCATCTAATAAATTATAATAAAAGAAAAATAGAACTATTACAGTTCTATATAATATTTAAATCAAAAATAAAATTTGCGATTAAAAGAAGAACACCCAAAATACATAAAATAAGTAGTATAATTCCTATTTTAGCAACAATTCCTCTTCCGCCACTTTCTTCTACATCATTAAAGTCTTCAAAATCATCCTTTGAAAAATTAAGCGAGCTTGTATAAAAAGAATTATCTAAGTTTTGAATATTTTCATCTTCATTTTCTTTAGGTACTTCTTTAGTTTTATCTTTATCAATTTCTTCTTTTATTAATGCTTTTAAATCTTCGTTATTACTTTCTTCATCAATTGAACCAGTTGTTTCATCATCCCCCTCAGAAAGTTCACTTAATAAATCATTGTTGTTTTTATTTATTGCAACTGTGTTTATTAAATCTATTAATGTTCTTTCTTGAGTATTAAATTTTTCTTCATCTATTTCTGGTTTTGGTCTTTCTTTTATATTTAAATTTTTTAAAATATCATATTGTGTATCTCTTAGTTTTTTATATCTTTCTTTTTCA
>USDC01000035.1 GCA_900553435.1 uncultured Mycoplasmatota bacterium | reverse complement strand
TAAGTGAAGGAAAAACATTAGTAGGAGTAGATGAGGATGACAGTAGTTTTAATGTATCAAGTAAGACAGGAGGAAGTAAGAGTACTACGCTTACAGTAAGTAATTTGCCAAAGCACACACATTCAATACCTGCTTTAAGTGGTAAAACATCAACTAATAGTAATCACTCACATTGGGGAGATCGAACTGTATATGCTATACCAACATTTACGCAGAAAATTGGATATGTTTCAGGAAGTTATGGTTGGATGATTGCTTCTAGTGGAGTAGTATTAGAAGAGGCTGGAGATCATTCACATATAGTTACTACAAACACATCAACTACAGGTTCTAGTGGTAGTGGAAGTAGTTTTTCAAATTTGCAACCATATATTACAGTATATATGTGGAAAAGAATAAGCTAACTAGAGTTGTATATTCTCTAGTTTTTTTGTATAATTAAGTTGGTGAAGATATGAAGAATATATTTGATTTTTCTTATGAAAAATTAGTTTCATTTTTAATAGATAACGGTTTTAAAAAATATAATGCTGATCAAATTATTGATTGGGTTTATAAAAAACATGTTTATGATTTTAACAAGATGAGTAATTTAAGTAAAAATTTAATTAGTTTTTTGTGTAAGAATTTTTCTTTTAATTTTTTAAATATTGTAAAAGAAGAAAAAGATGTTGATGTAATAAAATATTTATTTAAATTAAATGATGGCAATTTAATTGAAGCTGTTTTAATGAAACATAATTATGGATTTAGTTTATGTGTTTCAACTCAAGTTGGATGTAACATGGGATGTAGTTTTTGTGAGAGCGGAAGACTTAAAAAAGTTAGAAACTTAAATGTTAGCGAAATGGTTATGCAAGTAATTATGATTGAAGAGAAAATTAATAAAAGAATTAATAATTTAGTTTTGATGGGGATAGGAGAACCATTTGATAATTATGATAATGTAATGGATTTTATTAGAATTTTAACTAATAATAAAATGATTAATTTAGGTCAAAGGAAAATAACCGTTTCTACTTGTGGTATTATTCCTAAGATTTATGAATTTATGAATGAAGATATGCAAGTTAATTTAGCAATTAGTCTTCATGCAGCTTTTGATGAAACTAGAAATAAATTAATGAAAATTAATAAAGTTTATCCTTTAAAAGATTTACTTGAAGCAATAGATAAATATATAGAAAAAACCGGAAGAAGAGTTACAATTGAATATATTATGTTAGATAAAGTTAATGATAGAGATATTGATGCAGAAAATTTAGTTAAATTATTTAAAAATAAACTTATATATATTAATTTAATTCCATATAATAATGTAGAAAGTTTTACATATAAAAAGAGTAAAAAGTCCCAAATTTTGAAATTTTATGATATACTTAAGAAAGGTAACATAAATGTAACAATAAGAAGAGAATTTGGCTCTAATGTAAGTGCTGCATGTGGGCAACTTAGAGGAAGGGCTTGTAAAGAAGGTGAATCATGCTTGTAAGTTATTTAACAGATCCTGGAAAGGTCAGAACACATAATGAAGATTCTGTTACTATAGTTAGTAATGCTAGTGGAGAATATTTACTTGTTGTGGCTGATGGTATGGGAGGACACAGAGCTGGTGAAGTGGCATCTAGTATGGTTGTTACACATCTAGGTAAAAGATTTTCTGAAACTAGTAGTGTGGGAAGTGAACTTGATGCAGTTACTTGGCTTAGAGAAATAATTGAAGAAGTTAATTTAAATATTATAAAATATACTGAAGAGAATATAGAAAGTAAAGGAATGGGAACGACTTGTGTAGCTGCGATTTATACAAAAGAATTTATTTTATTTGCTAATGTAGGTGATAGTAGTGGCTTTGTAGAAAAAAACGGTAAATTATATAAAGTTACAAAAGATCATACTCTTGTTAATATTTTAGTAGAGACAGGAGAGTTAAGTTTAGAAGAAGCAAAAAATCATCCTAAACGAAATGTTTTAATGAGAGCACTTGGAGCTGCTGAAAAAGTTGATGTAGATGTATTTAAAGTTGAAACAACAAAAAATCCTATAGATGGTATATTCTTATGTAGTGATGGACTAACAAATATGTTAACAAAAGAACAAATAGAAAAAGTATTAACTACTGAAGAATTGACAATAGACCAAAAGGTTGCAAAACTTATAAAGAAAAGTAATTCAAGGGGTGGCAATGATAATATATCTGTAGCATATGCAGTTATTAAGGAAGGTGTATCTAGTGATAGTTAAAGGTGGAAAAATTAATGATAGGTATCAAATAGTTAGAACTCTTGGAGAGGGAGGAATGGCTAATGTTTATTTAGCCTATGATACTATATTAAATCGTGATGTTGCTGTAAAAATATTAAGAGGAGATTTAGCAAATGATGAAAAGTTTGTTAGACGTTTTCAACGTGAGGCTCTTGCCGCATCTAGTCTGTCTCATCCTAATATAGTTGAGATGTATGATGTAGGAGAAGATGATGGACAATATTACATTGTAATGGAATATGTTGAAGGAAAAACATTAAAACAATTACTTAAAAAACGTGGACACCTAACTATAACAGAAACAGTTGATATAATGCTTCAACTTACTGATGGTATTGCTCATGCGCACGACTCATATATAATACACAGAGATATAAAACCACAAAATGTAATGATACTTGAAAACGGACTTATTAAAATAACTGACTTTGGAATTGCTATGGCACTTAATGCAACACAACTTACTCAAACAAATTCAGTAATGGGAAGCGTTCATTATCTTCCTCCAGAACAAGCTAATGGAGAAAAACCAACTATAAAAGGTGACATATATTCCATGGGAATACTTATGTATGAACTTTTAACTGGTTCAATACCTTACAGAGGAGATAATGCTGTTGAAATAGCACTTAAACATTTAAAAGAACCACTTCCAAGTATTAGAAATTTCATACCTGATATACCACAATCTATTGAAAATGTAATTTTAAAAGCAACAGCTAAAAATCCACAAAACAGGTATAAAGATGCAAGAGAAATGTATGATGATTTAAAAACTGCACTTGATGCATCTAGAATGGATGAAGATAGATACGTTTACCCTTATCCAGAAGATTTAGATGAAGATACAAAAGTAATTGCTAGAAAAAAAATGGAAGAAACAAAAAACGAAGAAGATAACGATAATAAGAAAAAGAAAAAACAAAATAAGATATTACTTATTTTACTTAGTATATTTACTGGACTTGCAGTTATAACTGCATCAGCAATTCTTTTTTTACCAAGTTTGTTTTCTTCAAAAGAAGTTGAAGTACCAGATGTAAGTGGTATGAGTGTTGTAAAAGCTGAAAGAAAACTTGAAGATGCAGGATTTAAAGTTGCAGATAAAACAAAAGAAGTAGCAAGTGATAAAATAGATGAGGGTGATGTTGTAAAAACAAACCCACCTAGTGGACGTAGTGTAAAAGAGGGAACAACTATAACTTTATATGTTTCTTCTGGTAGTGAGACCTTTGAACTTGAAGATTATACTGGAAAAAATGTTAATGAAGTAAAAGCTATTCTTGAAGAAGTTCATAATTTAAATGTAATTATTGAATCTAAAGAAAGTAAAGATGAGGATGATACAAGTATAATTATAGACCAAAACCCTAAAGAAGGAGAAAAATTAGAAGAGGGAGATACTGTAACCTTATATGTACCAGAAGAGAAAAAAACATATCCAAACTTTACTAATGGTGCTTATACAGTAGAGGATGTTAGAGAATTTTGTAAAGAAAATAATTTATCTTTAAATATTAAAACTGTTACAAATAATAATGAAATAGAAGGTACAATTGTAAAACAAAGTAGACCTGCAGGTTCTACCGTACTTGAGGGATACACTTTAGAAATAACAATAACTAAGAAAGAAGAAGCAGTAAGTAGTAGTAGCTCTACTACAGAAGATGGAGAGTAATGTGGAAGGTTTAATTATTAAAATAAATAGTGATTTATATACTGTAAAATTAGAAAATGAAGAAATACTTGACTGTAAATGTAGAGGAAAATTTAGAAATGATAAGTTAAAGCCACTTGTTGGAGATAAAGTAAAAGTTGACACCGAGAAAAAAGTTATTGGAAAAGTTTATGAAAGAAAAAATGAACTTATAAGGCCAAGTGTTGCTAATATTGATAAATTAATAATAGTAGTAAGCACAAGTATCCCTAAATTTTCTTCTTTTTTACTTGATAAATTTTTAGTAATTGCCCATAAAAATAATATCGAACCTATAATAGTTATTACTAAAATGGACTTAATAAGTAGGAAACTTAAAAAGGAAGTAAATCTGTATATAAAATATTATAAAAAAATTGGATACAAGGTCTACAAAAATAAAGAAATAAGAAAAATTAAAAATGAATTTAATAATTCTATAGTATCTTTAATGGGACAAACAGGTGCTGGTAAAAGTACATTACTTAACAAAATAGATAAAACATTAAATTTAAAAACAAATGAAGTATCTAAAAGCCTAGGAAGAGGAAAACATACAACAAGAGTAGTTGAACTACATAAAATAGGAACTGGTATGTGTGCTGATACCCCTGGATTTTCTTCACTAGAATTATATAATATTACAAAAGAAGATATTAAAAATGCATTTATAGAATTTAGTAAGAACTGTAAGTATAAAACATGTATGCACGTAAAAGAAGAGGGGTGTAGTGTATTAAAGCAAAAACAAAAAGAAAATAATAAAGTATTTGATAGTAGATATAATAATTATATTAAACTATTAGAAGAGGTAGGAAATGGAAGTAAGCGCATCAATTCTAAGTAATGAATATAAACCAAAAGAATTAGTAAGTAAATTTAATCAAACAGATGTAGATTATATACATCTAGATATAATGGATGGAAAGTTTGTAGAAAATAAAACTTGGAGTATTTCCGAAATAAAAAAAATACTTACAAATAATACAAAAAAACTAGATGTTCATTTAATGGTAAAAAATCCATATAAATTTATAATGGAATATGCTTTACTAGATGTAGAATATATTACTTTTCATTATGAAGCTACAAAAAATAATAAAAAAATTAATGAACTTATAGAAAAAACAAAAGAACTTGGAATAAAAGTAGGATTAAGTATAAATCCAAATACAAATGTAAACGAAATAGAAGAGTTTTTACCAAAACTAGATTTGATTTTAGTAATGAGTGTCTATCCAGGAGAAAGTGGACAAACATTTATAAAAAGCGTTCTATATAAAATAGATATATTAGATAAACTAAGAAAAGAGAAAAATTATAATTTTAAAATTGAAGTTGATGGCGGTATTAATAATGAAAATGTTTTAAACTTAAAAGAAAAGAATGTTGATATTGTAGTTTCTGCTTCATTTATTCAAGATGGAAATATTAAAGAAAAAATAGCTTCATTAAGATAGCTATTTTTTTAAAATAAATAAAAAAATATGTTAAAATAAAATAGGAGGAGTATATGAAAAAAGAAGTAGTTGTAATAAATGGAACAGGTGGTAGTGGTAAAGATACATTTATTTCTAAAGTAAGTAAATATGCAAAAATTTATAATTTTTCTTCAATTGACAAAGTAAAAGAAATAGCTACATTAGTTGGATGGAATGGAACAAAAACTGAAAAAGATAGAAAATTCTTAAGTGATTTAAAAAAACTAACAACTAATTATAATGATATGGCATTTAATGAAACAAAAAAAGCATATGAACTGTTTTTAAATAGTGATAAAGAAATAATGTTTATTCATATTAGAGAAAAAGAAGAAATAGAAAAAGCAGTAAAAGCGTTTAATGCAAAAACTTTATTAATAAAAAGAAAAGGTTATGAAAATATTTCTTCAAACATTTCAGATGCAAATGTAGAAGATTATAATTATGATTTTGTTATAATTAATGATACAATTGAACAGTTAGATGTAAGTGCAAAAAAATTTGTAGAAGCTTTAAAAAAGCAAAATTAAAAAACACATTACTTTACATAATAAACAAAACCAATTATAATAAAAACGAAAAGGAACGATAATTATGTTTATAGATGAAGTTAAAATAAAAGTTATTGCTGGTAAAGGTGGAGATGGATGCTCTTCTTTTAGGCGTGAAAAATATGTTGAAATGGGTGGACCAGATGGTGGAAATGGTGGCAAAGGTGGAGATATAATTTTTGTTGCTGATGCTGGTTTAAAAACACTTATTGACTTAAGATATAAAAAAACAATAAAAGGAAGTAGAGGAGAACACGGTAAAGGACAAAATCAAACAGGAAAAAATGGCGAAGCTATAGAAATAAAAGTTCCAGTTGGTACTACTGTAAGGGATGATGAGACAGGTTTAATTATTTGTGATTTAGTTAAACATGGACAAAAAGCCGTAGTAGCAAAAGGTGGAAGAGGAGGACGTGGAAACCTAAGTTTTAAAACTGGAAAAAATACCGCTCCATTTACTAGTGAATACGGAGAAGAGGGAGAAGAAAAAACTCTTTTTTGTGAACTTAAATTACTCGCAGATGTAGGTTTAGTAGGTTTCCCATCTGTAGGAAAAAGCTCTTTAATTTCTGTTATTAGTGAGTCTAAACCAAAAATAGCTGATTACCCATTTACTACATTATCTCCTAATTTAGGAGTAGTAAAACTTGAAGAAGGAAAAAGTTATGTAGTCGCAGATTTACCAGGAATAATAGAGGGAGCAAGTGAAGGAATTGGCCTCGGCGATAAATTTTTAAAACATATTGAACGTACAAAAATAATCGCGCATGTTCTTGATATGGACTCCATCGAAAAAAGAGACCCATATGAAGACTATAAAACAATTTTATCTGAACTTGAAA
>USDC01000034.1 GCA_900553435.1 uncultured Mycoplasmatota bacterium | reverse complement strand
TTTAAAATTTTTTTTATTAAAGTTTACAAAAGTTTTATCTCTTCCCATTTATAATTAACTAGATTTTAACCTTTTTATTTAAAATCATTAGGAAATATTAAATATTCTTTACCTATTGATTTAAATTCTTTGCCATCAAATAAAATACCAGACTCCTCATAAGCAACTATAGTTGGTTGTTTCAATGCTAAAACCTCATTTTTGTCCCTTTTTTCATCATAATGGCACCAAACATCATAACCATTTAATAAATTTAACCCGTCCAAATCTTTAAGATTTACTAAATTTTTATCTGCATGATTTGCAGTTTCAATTGTTTTTCCAAATATAATTGCTCCAGCAGAACCCCCATAAACAAAACCATCATTATTTAAATATGTTTTTAATTTATAATCAAATTTACTTTCTTTTATTTCTTTTAAAAGTTTAAATGTATTTCCACCACCAATGAAAATGGCTTTATATTCATCTAAATTTGGGGCATTTTTCAAATCTGTACATACATCAATATTGTGTAATTTATATTGTAAATATGTTTTTCTAAACCACATTTCACACTCATCGTAGGGAATCTTATCCATTGCAACAGGAATATATAAAATTTTTCCTTCACCTACATAATTTGCAAAAAACTCATCCAATGCTTTTACTTGTTCTGGTTCTCCACCACCTGCTAATAATAATTTCATGACTCCTCCTCTATCCTATCATATAAAATTTGTAAATCTTGAACTTTATAATTTCCTTTTATTTTGGTTTCTTCCCATTTATAATCAGGTAAATTTAACATACTTTTAATTTTTAAAGAAGCATTAGGTAAAACTGGAGCAATCATATTTGCCATATTTGCAATAATATACGCACAAGTATAAGTAGTATCATTAAATGCATTAATATCTTCTTCTACCTGAATCCATGGTTGTTTATTATCATAATATTTATTCGCAAGAGCAACATAGTCAAAGATATGAGTTACCGCATTTCTAAGTTCTCCTCTTTCAAAAAAATCACCAATTAATTTATAACTTTTTTTTGTTGCATCTTTTACTTTTTCATCTATTTTTCCCTCTTTTATTTCTCCATTAAATTTTTTATTTATAAATGATAAATTTCTATTTACAAAATTCCCTAACATTCCAACTAAAAACTTATTGTGAGTTTGAATTATATCAGATAATGAACAATTCATATCATTTGTTTCTGGACCTTTAAATGAAAAATAAAATCGTAAAGTATCACTATCAAACATTTCTAAAAGTTCATTAACTGTTACTAAATTTCCTTTTGACTTACTCATTTTTTCATTATTTAAATTAACATAAGCAGAAGAAACAATATAATCAGGAAGTTCATAGTTATTTTTTATAGCCAAAATAAGTGCAGGATAAATAGTAGTATGAAATGGTATATTATCTTTACCATGTACATAATATGTTTTTAAATTAGGATTATTTTTAGACATAAACTTATCAAAGTCAATTCCTCTTTTTTGAGCAACCTCAGAACCAACTGATAAATAACCTAATACCGCTTCAATCCATACATATATTCTCTTATCTTCATATCCATCAACTGGTACAGGGACTCCCCAATTTAACTCGCGTGTTGCAGCTCTATCTACAAGTCCCATATTAATATATTTTTGAGCCTCTCCTAAAGCATTTTTTCTCCACTTATCTTTTTCTTTATTAATTAAATCTTGTAGTTCTTTTTCAAAAGCTGTTAATTTAAAATATAAATGTTTGTTTTTTTTCATAATAGTTTTAGAACCACAAGTTTTACAATGTTTATCTAATACTTCGCTAATATCTAAAGAATCTCCACAAACTTCACATTGATCTCCAGTACTTTTACCACCACAATGTGAACAAGTACCGACTATTTCTCTATCAGATAAAAATGTATCACATTTCTCACAATAGTCTTGTAATTCTTCCTTTTCATATATGTAACCATTTTTAATCATTTTTTTAAATTGCTCTTGTACATATTTGATATGGTGATCTGACATAGTACTAGAATACTTATCATATTCAAAATTTAAATTATCAAAGGTTTTTACAAACTCATTATGATAGTGTGTAGCTATATCCTTTGGAGAAATATTCTCTTTTTTTGCCCTCTCTGTAATAGGTGTTCCATGGCAATCTGATCCAGATACATAAATTACATTATCACCTTTTCCTCTATAATATTTTGCTAATATATCACCCGGTAATAGTGCAGCTAAATGTCCAACATGTAAATAGTAATTAGCATAAGGCCAAGCTCCTCCTATAAAAATGTCTCTTTTTTTCATAAAAAACCTCCTAACAGTTAGTTATCAATATTATTATATATACTATGTTTTAAATCCGTATCCTCAAAGTATTCAACACCTATAGCTTTTCTAACACGTTTTAAAACTACAGTTGCTTTTTTTCTTGCCACTTCATTTCCTTTTTTTAACATATCATACACAAAATCTATATGCTGTTCATAATAATGTCTTCTTTCTCTTATCGGTTCTAATACCTCTTGTATTACATTATTTAAAAAACTTTTTATTTTAACATCTCCAAGTCCACCTTTTTTATAATGTTCCTTTAATTCATTTAAATTATTATATTCCGGTAAATATTTTTTAAAGTGCTCATCAGTACATAAGGCATCTAAATACTTAAATACTGTATTATTTTCAACATCCCCAGGGTCTTCTATTCTTATATGATTTGGATCTGTATACATACTCATTACTTTCTTCTGTATTACTTCTGGTTCATCCGATAAATAAATACAATTATTTAACGATTTACTCATTTTATTTTTACCATCTAACCCAGGCAACCTTTTACATATTTCTTTATTTGGTGTTATCAAAATTGGCTCTATTAATGTTTCACCATAAACCAAATTAAAAGTCCTTACAATTTCTCTATCTTGTTCTAATATTGGTTTTTGATCTTCGCCTGCAGGAACATACTTAGCATCAAACGCAGTTATATCTGCAGCTTGGCTAATCGGATAAGTTAAAAATCCAACTGGAACACTTTTCTCAAAACCTCTTTCTTTTATTTCTGTTTTAATTGTTGGATTTCTTTCTAGTCTTGATAGGGTTACCAAATTCATATAATACATTGTAAGTTCAGCTAGTTCTGGTATCTGTGATTGAACAAATATCACACTTTTTTGAGGATCTATACCTACTGCTAGATAATCTAAAGCAACTTCTATTAAATTTTTTCTTATTTTTTCAGGATTTCTTGCATTATCTGTTAATGCTTGTAAATCCGATATTAAAAAATATGTTATATATTTACCTGAATTTTGCATTTCTACTCTATTTCTTAATGAACCTACATAATGACCTAAATGTAATTTACCTGTAGGTCTATCTCCTGTTAATACAATATCTTTCATAACTACCTCCTAAAAAAAGTGCCGTCATTAAACACCAAAGTTTAATAAACAGCACCTTTTATAATTAATACATTTAAAAATAAGTTTTTAAGAGATATCAAAAATATGCTAGATAAACTTCTAACAAAACTAATTAATAAAGTCTTTTTATTAACTAATTTAAGCATATAATCACCCTCTTAAAAAATACTTGTTATTGATTATACTACTTTAGTTTATCATTTGTCAACGCAATTTAAATTTTTAATATTTTATATAAAACAACTTATAAATTTATTAAGCTTAAATAGACTATCTACTTATATAATAAATTATCTACTTTTTATTTAAATAATAATTTGATGAATTTCTTTTTTCCTTTTTGAATAATAAGAGAATTATTATCAAGATTATCACTAGTAATAATTAAGTCTTTATCTTGTACTTTTTCTTTGTTAATGCTAACTCCATTTTGTTCAATTAATCTTTTTGCTTCTGATTTAGAAGATACTAAATTTGCTTCAGTAAGTAAATCCATAATATTTATATCTAATAAGTCCTTGGAAATAATGATTGAAGGCATATTATCTGAAAAACCTTTATTACTAAATAATTCTTCTGCAGTTTGCCTAGCTTTTATTGCCTCTTCTTCTCCATGAACTAATTTAGTAACTTCAAATGCAAGTAATTTTTTAGCTATTCTAATATCTTTCCTACAAAGCTCCTTAATTTCTGATATATCCATTCTAGTAAAGAAAGATAAACTTCTCTCAACATCTTCATCAAACGAATTCATCCATGCTTGAAAAAAGTCAAATGGTGTAGTTTTATTCCTTGAAACCCATAAAGTTCCTGCCGCAGTTTTTCCCATTTTTTCTCCATCTGCTTTTATGAGTAATGGGCAGGTAAATCCAAATAACGAATCAACTTTTTTCCCTTCACTAAATCCAATTTTACGAGATAAATCAACACCTGCTAAAATATTAGCCCATTGATCTGAACCACCAATTTGTAACCTACATCCAAATTCTTTATTTAAATAAACAAAATCAAATGCTTGCATTAACATATATCCCATTTCAAGAAATGTTAATCCACCATTTTCTAATCTTTTTTTGTAACAATCTGCAGATAACATATGATTAACATTAAAATGCACTCCTATATTTCTCATAAAATCCACATAAGTCTTATCAGAAATCCAGTCTGCATTATCAACAATAACAGCAGGATTATCTCCATCAACTCTAACAAATCTTTTAACTAGCTCTTTAACTTCTGCCTTATTATGTGCAACTTCTTCCCTTGAAAGCATTTTTCTCATATCACTTTTACCTGTTGGATCACCAATTAAAGCAGTGGCCCCGCCTATTAATATAATCCCATGATGTCCAAAATCTTGCAACCATCTAAACATAGTTAATGCAAAGAAATGTCCTATGTGAAGACTATCAGCAGTAGGATCAATTCCTAAATAGAAAGTCATAGGTTTTCCATTAATTAAATCTCTAATTTCACTTTCATGTGTTAAATCTTTTACATATCCTCTTTCCTTTAGAATATCAAACAAATTCTTCTCCATATTTTTTATTCCTCCTTTGGTAATTTGTATAGTTAATTAAATTACAATCATCAAAGTAATAGTAGTAATATTCACTATCCATACAAACCACCTCCTTAAATAAAAAACGAGCAAACATCCAAAAAGGACGAATTGCTCGTGGTACCACCTTTATTTGTAATAATAGTTTATTACCTCTTATTGATAACGGATATTATCCGATTTAAAATCATCATTTGTAATTCATTATTTTAATTTTTACTTATTTTCACCAAACATAAGCTCTCTATAAAATATCTTAAAATAATTACTTCGAATGAATCGCTTTTTAATTAACTAAGCAGATTATACTATATCTTATACAAAACGTCAAAAAAATTTGCATTATTTTAATTTTGCTTTATATAAACTATCTCTTTTTAGTAATGATTTCTTCTCACAAATCTAATTTCTCGCTAATAACTTTTAATGTTTTATATCTTCCATCTTCGTATATCCTATAAGAAGATTTTCCAATCATTGTTATTGATTTTTTTGTAACAAATATAGTATCATCATCAGGTAAGTATACTATTTTATTTTTTTTAGAAAAATTCAACAAGTAATCCGAATTTTTATTTCTGTTAAATTTTATTCCATCATTTCTATTTAAATGGCAAAGAATAGAATAATCTGATAAAATATTAAAACCTCTTGTATCGGTCAATTTAACATTATTTTCATCTTGTGTTTTACATGAATCAATATCTTTTCCAAATATAATTGCTCCAGCACTTCCACCAAATACTATACCATCATTTGCTAAATACTTTTTAATTTTTTCAAAAGCTTTGCTTTCCTTTAACTCATTTAATAGCTTATAAGTGTTTCCTCCGCCAATATAAATTGCACAATAATCATTTAAATTCTTTGCTGACAATTCTTTACCGCTAGTAATCATTTCAATATTTTCAACATTTATCAAACTCATTTCTTTACTAATCCATTCTAAACAACTTGGATACCTCTCTTTTTTCATTGCTAATGGAACATATAATAATGGTTTGGTTTTATCTATAACTTCTCCAAATTTTAACGTTGCTAATTTTGATACTTCTCCTGATCCACCTCCACATAAAAACACTTTCATTTTCTCATCTCCTTAATAATCTTACATACTTCTTTGCTACGTCATCAAATTTTGACTGATAACTTGACTCTTCTAAAATTTGATTCCAATATAAATAATTTTCATATATTAAATCTATATTCATTATATCATATTTTTTATACAATGCATTTAAAACTTCATTTGTTTTAGATCTAGCTCCACGATTTTGCATCGAATTGTCAAACATACATAATAAAGTTAAAAAGTTAACACCAAGCAATGTTTCTTGTTCATACTTGTTATCTATTATAAATAAATCTCTATACTTTTTGTTTAATATCCTTGACATTAACCTTTCAAAGCCAAATCCATATTCAATTAAATATCCATTCTTTGTTTTAAACGTCAATATATCTCCAACTTCTAGATTATCTACAAAAAATTTTATAGCTCTATATGACACATCATTATCCTTTTCTCTAATCTTTTTTTCCACAACAAAATTAACTCTACTTGCATGAATTCTTACTTTCGAAAAATAGTCTAAGACATCCTCTATTTTTTCTATAATGTCACAATCCATAGAACGAGTAACTATTGAAATATTATTAAAGGAAATACTAGAAAAATCATATTTATCATTATTCCCATATACTTTTTTGTTTAAAAAGTCCAATTTAAAACGAATAGATGGTTGTATAACAAGTGTACTTACAGGTTTTATTATTCTATCCTTATATAAATAATCATAATAATATTCTAAGCCTGTGGAAACAAAGGAATTATTTTTATAACTGTCGTATATATTCTTAGGTTGTAACTTCTCAAAATTTGATAATCTTTTAGAAAAATGATTAA
>USDC01000033.1 GCA_900553435.1 uncultured Mycoplasmatota bacterium | reverse complement strand
AAACTTAAGTGTAGAAGAAGAGAAAGTAGATGGAAAATTCAATTGTACAGTACACTTTAAAGAAAAAAAATATAATGTAGAAATAAAGGTAGAAAATGGAACAACAGATAAAGAAAATGAAACAGTTAAAAAAGGAGAAAATGCGGTATTTAATATAACACCCAAAACAGATTATAAAGATATTTCAGTAAATTGTACAAATAGTCATGTAGGAAATATAAATGGAAGTGTATTAACAGTAAGTAATGTAACAAGTGATACAGTATGCACAGTAGCATGTAATAAATCTAAGTATGTTTTTGATTTTACTAAAGCTGCAACATTAGATGATTTTAATCATATAAAAGGTAACGGTGAATTACAAACTAATGCAAATGGAGAAAATGGTTTAAGTATGGGTCCTGGAACATATATAGAAGATGAGTGGTATTTAAATACTATAGAATTTTCTTTTGGCAGAACTATTAGTTGGGAAGATTTTAAAGTAACTATAGAGTATCATGTGGGTAATTATGATAATTCATTTGGTAGATTTTATGTGTTGATTGGAAACTTTAAATACGCATATGAGGATTATTGGGGATATACTCCTACTGGTGCGAATTTATATGCTTTAATTGGAAGTGAATACTTGTTAAATTATATTAAGACTCAAAATAATGTGGGTACTTTTGATGGAACAGTTACAATTCAAAAAAATGATACATTTGTTACAATAAGTGGAGGTTATAACCAAACAACTAAATTAAATGAAAGTATTAATTTATCAGCTGATAGTTTGCAAATTAGTTTTATGCATCCTACAGGTGGATTTTATTCAACCGTTATGAGGCTTAGAAAAGTGATATTTGAAGAAATCTAAGTTGACACCTATAAAAAAAAGTATTATACTTTTTTTAAAGCGATGAAGAAGAGGAGTAAGTTAAATACTTTTTTTAGAGAGAAACTGGTTGGTGAAAAGTTTTAAGAGTTTAACTGAAGGTAGCTTCTGAGTGAAAAACTGAAAGTATAGTAAGTTTTTACGGATAATACCGTTATAAAAGTAAGTAAAACAAGGGATGGTACCGTCTTATTGACTCCCGTACTATCTCTTTTTTATTTTCTATATTATTAGCAAAGGAGAATATTATGTTAAATAAAAAATACAACCATATTGAAGTAGAAAAAGATAAATATGATTTTTGGTTACAAAATGATTTATTTAAAAGTGGTGATAAAAATAAAGATCCATTTTGTATTGTAATTCCACCTCCAAATGTAACAGGAAAATTACATATTGGCCATGCGCTTGATACAACTCTTCAAGATATTATAATCAGATATAAAAGAATGGACGGGTATGATGCGTTATGGTTACCAGGAATGGATCATGCTGGGATTGCCACTCAAGCAAAAGTAGATGCAAGACTTAGTAATGATGGAATAAATCCAAGAAGTTTATCACGTGAAGAATGGCTTATGCATGCTTGGAGTTGGAAAGAAGAATATGCATCATTTATTAGAAGTCAATGGGCAAAACTTGGTCTTTCTGTAGATTATAGTAAAGAACGTTTTACATTAGATGAGGGCCTTAGTAAAGCAGTAACTAAAACTTTTGTTGATTACTATAATAAAGGATTAATATATAGGGGAGAGAGAATAATAAACTGGGATCCAGTTGCGATGACAGCTCTTTCAAATGAAGAAGTTATTTATAAAGAAGTTGAAGCTTATTTTTATCATATTAAGTATGAATTAGAAGATAAAAGTGGTTTTTTAGAAATAGCCACAACAAGACCAGAAACACTTTTTGGAGATACTGCAGTCGCAGTTAATCCAAAAGATGTTAGGTATAAAGATTTAATAGGTAAGAATGTAATTCTTCCACTTGTAAATAAGCCTATTCCAATAATTGCTGATGAACATGCAGATCCAACATTTGGTACAGGATGTGTTAAAATAACTCCTGCGCATGACCCTAATGATTATGAAGTTGGATTAAGACACAATTTAGAAAGAATTGTTTGTATTAATCCGGATGCTACAATGAATGAAAATGCTTTAGAATTTTCTGGTATGACTAGGGAAGAAGCACGTGAGGCTGTAAGTGAAAAATTAAAAGAACAAAATCTTTTAATATCAGTAGAAAAAATAAAACATAATGTAGGACACAGTGAAAGAAGTAATGCTGTAATTGAACCATATTTATCTAAGCAATGGTTTGTTAAAATGAGACCACTTGCTGATGCTGTATTAGATAAAATCAAAGAAAATGATAAAGTAAAATTTATACCTAAAAGATTTGAAAAACATCAAAATCATTGGTTAGAAATTGCATATGACTGGTGTATTTCAAGACAACTTTGGTGGGGACATAGAATACCTGCTTGGTATAAAGGAGAAGAAATATACGTTGGAGAAGAAGCACCAAAAGAAGATGGATGGATGCAAGATGAAGACGTACTAGATACTTGGTTTTCAAGTGCACTTTGGCCTTTTAGCACTTTAGGATGGCCAGAAGATACAGAAGATTTAAAAAGATATTTTCCAAACAATGTTTTAGTAACAGGATTTGATATTATTTTCTTCTGGGTTTGTAGAATGAACTTTCAGTCACGTAGTTTGATGAATAGTATTCCTTTTAAAGAATGTCTAATTCATGGTTTAATTAGAGACGAAAAGGGAAGAAAAATGTCAAAAAGTTTAGGTAACGGAATTGACCCAATGGACGTAATTGATGCGTATGGTGCAGATTCACTAAGATACTTTTTATCTACAAGTGGTGCTCCAGGTATGGATATTAGATATAATGAAGAAAAAATTAAATCTACTTGGAATTTTATAAATAAAGTTTGGAACGCTTCTCGTTTTGTACTTTTAAATACAGAAGATGTAAAAAAATATAGTTTTAATAATTTAAATATACAAGATAAATGGATTTTAGATAAACTTAATAAAACTATAAGAGAAGTTAGACGTCATATGGAAAAATATGAATTTAATGTAGTAGGAGCTACTCTTTATGATTTCATATGGAGCGATTTTTGTGATAACTATATTGAATTATCAAAGAGTTCTTTAGAAAAAATTGAAACTAAAAGTACTTTGTTGTATGTTTTAGAAGCTATTTTAAAAATGTTGCATCCATTTATGCCATTTGTAACAGAAGAAATATATCAAAAATTACCAATACATGAAAAGAGTATAGTTACAAGTAGTTATCCTAATGTAAATGATGAATTTTTCTTTGAAACTGAGGTTGATTTAGTTTTAGAAGATATTACTAAAATAAGAAACCTAAAAGCAGAATCTAATTTAAAAAGAAATACTTTATTTAAAGTTAATGTCGATAAAACATATGAAGAGATTTATAAAAACAGTTTAAAATTAACTGATGAAAATACATTTAATGATGAAGAAGAAGATTATAAAAAAATTAATTATAAATCTAAATATATTGATATAACTTACTATACAAAAGAAGAAGTAAATGAAGAAGAATTAATTAAGCTAAAAAAAGAAAAAGAAGATTTAGAAAACAGCATTAATAGAAGAGAAAAACTTTTATCTAATGAAGGGTATATAAATAATGCTCCAGAAAAAATAATATTAAAAGAAAAAGAAAGTTTAGAACTTGAACAAGGTAGATTAAAACTGTTAAATGAAAAATTAAAAGGAAGCAATAATTAAGCTTCCTTTTTAAAATTTAATATTATTCCATTCATCTTTTAAAACATCTTTAATATCTTTTAAATGTCCATATTTACTTTTATTAACCATATAATATTGAACAAGACCGTAACTTGGGTATTCATTTCCTTCTAAAATAATTGGACCAGTAGGGGTAATTACTATATCCCAACCAACATACCTAATATCAGGTATTAATTTATGTGCTTCTTTTACTAGTTCAAAACATTCTTTGACATAAGGTATTGTTAAATCTTTAAATTTAACTTTTGTTAAAGGATGTTCTTTATAGTAGTTACCAGCATCATCAGCGATATCTGTTTCAAGTTTACCGTCTATAGTAACACTTGCGAAAGCATCCGCACAAGTAATAGCTACTTCATCATTAATATTTATTCTAAGAGCATTTCTTAAAATATGAACTTCTCCATCTTTAAGTAAAGAAACAACTCTAAGAGCATTAACTGCATAAGGATTCATTTTTTCTAAGACTTTATGTTGTTTAATTTCTTCTTCTATTAAAATGTTTCCATTTTCTTTTAATTCTTTATATAATTTTTTATAGTCTTTAACATCTTTATCTTCTATTTTTCTAATACCATGTCCACCAAAATCATCTTTAACTTTTGCAAAAACAGTTTTATATTTTTGTAAAAACTTTTTAAAATCAGCATCACTTGTTACTCTTAAATCAATCCAATCTCTACCGGCATATTTATTAAATATTCTTAAAAAAACTACTTTGTCATTTGTAACAACTCTATATGATTTTTTGTTTAAATAATTTAATATAGGAACATAGTTTTTAGCTGTTAAAAATGTTTTTTTCTCTTCTTCTGTACGATTTATGTAGTCTCCTTTAAAATAATCAGTATAACCAATACCATATTTTATAAAGTTTTTAATCATATCTCTTTTTACAAAACTTTTTTTAACATTATTTTTATTAGCTATAATTGTTGCTAGATTATCAATTCTTTTAAAATTTGCTTCTTTTATTTTATCTAACATATACTTCTTCATTTACTTCACCCACTTAAGATTATAGCATAACTCTTATTAATTAAAAAGTGTAAAGAATAATTGATTTATAAAAAAAATTGTTTTAAAATTATAATAAGGAGGAACTAAAATGAGTTTAAGGAATAAAGTTTTATTAGGAATTTTAGTATTATTTTTAATCGGTATGATTACAACACTTGCTTATGGATATTTTCTACTAGCTATACAAGGAGAAGGGAAAGACGTAAATGTTTCAGTTGCTGAGCTTAAAATTAATTTTACTGATGGAGACGTTATAAACGCAGAAAAAATAGATACAGGATGGACTGCAAGTAAATCATTTAGTATTGAAAACACTGGAGATAAAGCAGTAACTTATACAGTAAATTGGAAAGAATATGAAAACACTTTTACAAGAACTAGTGATTTAGTTTATAGTATAACTGGAGACCAAAGTGTAAGTGAGACTGCTGTATCTAATTCACCATTATTAACTAATGTATCAATTGAACCAGGAGACACACACAACTATACTATAGCTTTTACTTATAAACATTTATCTGATGTTGACCAAAGTAGTGATATGGGCAAAACATTCCATGGTAAACTTGGAGTAATTGAAGGAGAGTAAATATTTACTTTCTTTTTTTTCTATTTTAATTTATAATACAACTTAGGAGTTTTTATGGAAACAAGGATTAATGGAGAAGTTTATAAAGTAAATATAATTAAAAAAAATAATAAAAATATTTATTTTAGGGTAAAAGAAGATTTAGAAATTTATGTAACCGCACCATTTTTAACAAGTGATAAAAAAATAAATAAATTACTTCTAGAAAATGAAGAAGCTTTATATAAAATGATACTTAGAATGAAAAAACTAAATGAGAAAAAAAACTACTTTTATTTTCTTGGCAAAAAATATGATATAGTAATTTATAATAACGCTAAAAAACCTATAATTGATACAGATAAAGTATATGTAAAAAACCTTAATGATTTAGAAAAATTTAGAAGAAGTGAAGCAGAGGAAATATTTAAAAATAGATTTGATATTTGTTATAGTCTTTTTGAAGAAGATATTCCTTATCCAGAATTAAAAATAAGAAAGATGAAAGCAAAATGGGGATACTGTAATAAAGTAAAAAATATTATAATGTTAAATCTAGAACTTATTAGTTATAGTATAGATGAAATAGATTATGTAATTATTCACGAACTGTCTCATTTAGTTCATTTTAATCATTCAAAAGAGTTTTGGCAGACTGTAAAAAAATATAAACCTAATTATAAAAATAATAAAAAAGTATTAAAGGAGGAATAATATGCTTACTTCTTTAAAGAATGAAAAAGTAAAATATTTAAATAAACTTAGAAATAAAAAATATATTCTAGAAAATAAAGAATATGTAGTAGAAGGTTTTAACTTAGTTACTGAAGCAATAAAAAACAATGTGGCAAAAGAAATAATTTTACTCGAAAAAGAAGTTTTTGATACAGATTTACCTATTACTTATGTCACAAAAGAAATATTAAAAAAGATAAGTAGACTTTATACTGCTCCTAATATAATGGCAGTTTGTAAAATAAAAGAACAAAAAGAAAATGTGGGAAATAAAATAATTATATTAGATAATATAGGAGACCCAGGAAATGCTGGGACTATTGTAAGAAGTGCTCTTGCTTTTGGAATAGATACTATAGTTTTATCTAATTCTTCTGTTAGTATATATAATGATAAATTTATAAGAGCAACCGAAGGAGCTTATTTTAAGGCAAATATTTTTTCTAAAGATTTAGAAGAATTTATAAAAGATTCATTGCCTAATGAAAAAGAAGGATACTTTTTTAGATGCGATGTATCAAAACATAAAAACAATTATTATCCAAAGATTTATGATAAAATTTAGAAAAGTCTGAAAAATATGCATTAGTATTTGGAAATGAAGGCACTGGAGTAAGTGAGGGAGTTTTAAATCTTTGTGATAAAGTAGTTAAAATAGACATAAAGGATAGCGTTGAGAGCCTAAACGTCAGTATAGCCGCAGCTATTATGATGTATTATATGGAGGGGTAAAATGAACTATGTTTATATAGGTAAAATAGTAAATACTCATGCATTAAAAGGTGAGGTAAGAATACTTAGTAACTTTGAATTTAAAGAAAAAGTTTTTAAAGTAGGTACTAGTGTTTATATAGGTGAAGAAAAAATAAAAGAAGCTATTATTTCATATAGAAAACACAAAAATTTTGATATGGTAAAGTTTAAAGGAATCGATAATATAAATGATGTTTTAAAATATAAGGGTAAAAAAGTTTATGTTTTAAAAAGCAATTTAAATCTAAGTGAAGAAGAAATATTAG
>USDC01000032.1 GCA_900553435.1 uncultured Mycoplasmatota bacterium | reverse complement strand
GAAAACTGTCATATAAACAGTTACATATTTAAATAGGAACATGTCCGAAAATCCGGACTGACTTATTATATGACATTTATTGGAATATGGCAATGTAGAAAAAAGAGATAATCTTTAAAAAAAGAGAAAATAATTGTGAAATATTTATTGAAAAAATTGTAAGAGACGCTTCTTCATATGTTTTAAAACTTATCTTTTATGTATTTTTATCAAATGAAAAAAATAAAGAATTAATTATATATTATTTTTTGTTAAATGCTTTTAAATATAAAGGTAAAGTTATATATTTGAGGAAGCTTAAATGTGTTAATGAAACTCTTAGAATAAGTAAATATGTTAGTAGAGAAAGTCATAAACTTAAAGGATTTTTAAGGTTTAAGGAAATGGAAAATGGTTTTTTATATGCTGAGGTTGAACCAACTAACAATATTATCTTTTTACTTGCTAAACACTTTAGTGTAAGAATTAAAACTGAGAATTTTATTATTAAGGATGTTAGAAGAAATATACTTTGTGTATATAATAAAAAAGAGTATGTTTTTATGGATGGTAACTCTTTAAATATAAATATGTCTTTTAGTAAAGAGGAAGAAAAATACCAAAGTTTATGGAAAAACTTTTATAAAACAATATCTATAGAAATGCGTGAAAATAAAAGATGTAGGATGAATTTTATGCCTAAAAAATATTGGAAATATATTATTGAAATGGATGGTGAAGTATGAAAAAAGTAATAACTGGAGAAGAATTAATATTAAAAATGACTGAGGCTGTTAATTTGTTATGTGGTAGTGTGAAAGTTACATTAGGTCCAACAGGAAACAATGCATTAATAGATAATGCAATTTCCCCTTTTATAACTAATGATGGTGTTACTATCGCAGAGGCTATAGAAAGTGAAGATAAGTGTGTTAATGCAATTTTAAGTGTTGCTAAGGAGTCAGCGATTAAGACAAATGAGTTAGTTGGAGATGGTACAACCACAACTTTAGTATTATTAGAAAGTATTTTTAATAAGGGAATTAAAGAAATAAGAAACGGTAAAAATGCAATTGTTTTAAAAAATGAATTGAATGAAGCGTGTGAAGAAGTTATAAAATTATTAAAGACACTTAATAGAAAACCAAAGGATAAAGATTATTATTTTGTTTCTTCTGTTTCTTCTAATAGCAAAGAAATCGGTAAAATTGTAAGTGATGTATTTTTAAATCTTGGTGGCTTTAGTGGTATAAAAGTAAGTGAGTCTAAGAGTGAAAAAACTTATAGTGAAATAATAAGTGGATATAGTTTTAATAATACAAATATTTTTGATTTATTTTTTAAGGATAAAAACGAAATTGTGTTAAAAGATCCATTTATATTGTTAATAGATAATAAGTTATCAACATTAGAAGAAATAAGTGAAATAATTAATAACATTATTTTAGAGAAAAGAGAAATATTAATTATAGCAAATGAGTTTTCAGAAATATTTGTAAATGATTTTTTTCATTTAAATTTAACAAATGCATTAAAAGGAATGATTTTAGAAGTTCCAGGTTATGGAAGTAATAAGTATGAAGTTTTAAAAGATATTTCTATTTTTACTAATTCAGAAATTATTTGTGATGTAGGTAAAATAAAGAAGATACCCAGAATTAATGAAGTAAGAATAGATAAAGAAAAAACTATTTTAATAAATGATAATAAAGATAATAATTTAATAAATAATAGAATTAAGGAATTAGAAAAAGAGATAGAAATTAAAGAGGAGTACTTAGTCAGTGATATTAAAGAAAGAATTTCTAAGTTAAAAAATGGAATAGGTATTATTTACGCAGGCGCACAAACTAAACTTGAAAGAAGAGAAAAAAAGATGAGAATAGAAGATAGTGTAAATTCGGTTATTATGGCAAAAGATGGCGTTATAGTAGGCGAGGGTTTAAGTTTTTTATCTATAAAAGATAAGTTAGAAGAAAAGAATACTGGTTTTAAGATTTTAATGGAGTCTTTAGAAGTACCTTTTTTACAAATTATGGATAATGCTGGGGTAAATGGAAATGAAATACTTAGTAATATAAAGAAAAGTAATTATAAAAATATTTATAATATAAAAGAAGAAAAGTATGAAAATATAGAGGATAGTAGTATTATTGACCCTACCTTAGTAGTTATAACTTCTTTTAAAAACGCAGTATCAATTGCTAGTATGTTACTTACAACAAAATGTGTTGTAATAAATGATATGGATGATATAATTAACTAGGTGTTAGTATGAATACAGTAATAAATAATAGTGAAAGATTAAATAAATTAAAAAAAGAATATGATAGATTACAAAAAATATATGGAGATAAAAAGCTAGACTCTATTTATAATGGAGGGTGCACTAGTAACCCTGATATTTGTTTTGTTTTTATGAATCCAACAGGGAGAAATATTGCCTCTTCAAAATCTTGGAAAGGGCTAAAGGCACCTTGGCTAGGAACTAAAAGTATTTGGGATTTGTTTTATTCTTTAAATTTAATGGATAAAGATATTTATTTAAGTATTAAAAATATAAAGGGGAAAGAGTGGACAGAGGAGTTTGCTTCTTTAGTTTATGAAAATGTTAATAAACACAAATATTTTATAACTAATTTAGCGAAATGTACTCAAATAGATGCTAGAAGTTTACCAGATTTAGTATATAAAAAGTATTTAAAGCTATTAGAAGAAGAGATAGATTTAATTAAACCTAAAGTTATTATTTTGTTTGGAAATCAAGTTAGTTCTATTGTATTAGGTGAAAAGATATCTGTTTCATTAGTTAGAAAGAAATGTTTTTATAAAAATATTAATGGTAGTACATATAAGTTTTATTCTGTTTATTATCCAGTAGGAAATGGAAGAAGTAATATTAATAAAGCTATAGAAGATATAAAATATATAATAAAAAATAAATTAAATGTGTTATAATTTAAGCCTGGAGGTAAAGATGTATAGTGTTCCTATTATAACAGCGTTTTGTTTGTTTCCTTTTATTGCTTTTTTAATTACTTTTCCTTATATTCTTGTTCAATATGGGAAATATGGTTCAATTAATAAAATTAGAACAGTCATTATTTATTCGTTTATTTTATATTTGTTATGTGCATATTTTTTGGTTATTTTGCCACTACCAGAGATAAGTGAAGTTACTAGTAGTGTTGGTGTAGAGCTTAAACCATTTAGATTTATAAATGATATTATAAGTAATAGTCCACTTGTAATAACTGATGTAAGTACATATTTAAGTGTGTTTGGTGAACCTCATTTATATCAAGTTTTATATAATTTGATTTTGCTTTTGCCACTAGGTGTTTATTTAAGATATTATTTTAAAAGAGGTTTTTTTACTACAAGTTTAATAGTCTTTTTAGTAAGTTTGTTTTTTGAAGTTACACAACTTACAGGTCTTTATGGAATATATCCATATGCATATAGGCTTTTTGATGTAGATGACTTGATTATAAATACACTTGGCGGAATGCTTGGGTACGCTATTACTCCACTTTTTAGTTTCTTTTTACCAACGCGAGAGGAAATAGATGAGGATGCTTATAAAAAAGGAGTAAATGTAAGTAAGTTAAGACGTTTTATCGCTTTTTTAATAGATTTCTTATTTATTATTTTTGTTGGGTCATTGTTTACTATATTTTTTAAGTTTCCTAATATTATTTCTGTATTAGCTTTTGAGGATTTAGAGTGTTATTTGTTTTATTTCTTTTATTGTATGTTTTATTTTGGTGTGTTATCAATATTTACAAAAGGAAAAACCTTGGGCAAAAAGTTAGTTAATATAAGACTTTATAAAGAAAATATTAAATATTATGATTATAATTTAAGGGCTTTTTTACTTTTTGTTGTTGTTTTACCTAGTTTTAAATATAGTATGCTTTTGTTAGAAAATGTTAAAACTACCTCGGTTGTTTTATCTATATTTTTTAGTATTTTAAATATAGCTTTGGTTGTATTTTATTTAATAAATGTTTTTATTTTTATATTTTCAAAAAAGAAAATGTTTCATGAAAAGTTAAGTGGTGTTGTAAATATAAGTACAGTTAATTATGAAGAAAAAAAAGAAGTGGATGAGTAAATCCACTTTTTATCTACCTGAGAACCATCCATTTACAGCTGGGAAGTTAACTTTGTTTCTTGGGTCAAATGTTTTACTTTGAAAAGTATCATATGATGAGTATTCTTTGAAATAAAGTCCGTTTGCTAATGTGAAATGTAAGTGTTGTCCAGTAGAACATCCATCCCAATATTCTATGCTTGGGTCTCCACCCATAGTAGCAATTTGAGTGTTAGCTGTAACACTTTGACCAGGGTTTACATATATATTTCTTAAATGCATATAAACTGATGTGTAGTTTTTACCATTTATTCTATGATGTATGTATACCATATTACCACCACAACTACTTTTTCTTACGATGTTTACTACCATACCTGAGGCTGTTGGGTAAACAGGAACGGCTGAACCAGAAGTTGATACGTCTATTCCGTTATGTAATCTACTATAACCTAGTGTAGGGTGAAATCTCCAACCATAGTTACTTGTAACATATCCGCTAGTTATTGGTCTTAAAAATGATGATGAAGAAGCAATTCCTCCGCTTCCACCTGAAGCTTGTTCCAATCTGTTCATTCCACAACTTCCACTGATGTCATCTTCATCACTACAACCAAATGATTTATATAAAGCGATAACATCTTGTTGTGATTTTAATTCTGTTGATAAGTCAAGTCTACCTTCATCTAGTTTTTCAATTTCTTCACCTAGTTTAGCTACTTCAAGTTCTAACTGTTGTTGCTGTTCTCCTAGTTCTGTTTGTTTATTTTTTAATTCTTTTGTTTTAACTTTGTTTTCTTCTATAGCTGCGTTATATTCATCTACTAGTTCATCATTATGTTTACTTAATTGTTCAGCAATAGCCATTCTATATATAAGGTCTTCAAATGTTTTTGAACCAAATATAAATTCTAGGTATGATGACTCTCCATTTGTGATTTGTACGAAGCTCATTAACTCAGCGATTTCTTTTTCTTTTTCTTTAATTGCTTTGTCATTTTCTTCAATATCTGATGAAAGTGAGTCAATATCTCTATTTGCTTGTTCAATATTAGATTTTATTTTATTTACTTTTGCTTCTGTATTTGCTTTTTCTTCTTTAGTTTGAGCAGTCTTTGTTTTGTTTTGTTCTAGTTTTTTTTCTAAATTTTCTGCTTCTTTTTTTATTTCTCCTAAAGTTTTAGCTTCAAGATTTAAGTTAGGTGTTAAAAGTAACCCTATAAAGCTAAATAATATAAAAATGATTAATAGTTTTTTCATTAAAACACCTCTTATTATTTTTCCTATTCTTTATTATATCAAATTATTATTTATAATGTATAATAATTACTTTTGTATTTGTAAATATATTGTATAGGTTAAAAGTTGTATAAAAGAAAAATGATTTGAAATACTAAAATTAGAGGTAAATATGAAAAATAAATTAAAAGTATATAATAAAAAGAGAGATTTTAGTAAGACTAGTGAACCTATAGGAAAAGTAGGTAAAAGGAGTAAAAGGTTAAGGTTTTGTATACAACATCATATTGCTAGAAAAGACCATTATGATTTACGTTTGGAATATGATGGAGTTTTAATTAGTTTTGCAGTACCTAAAGGGCCTAGTTTAAATCCAAAAGATAAGAGGTTGGCTGTTAAAGTAGAAAATCATCCTCTTAGTTATAGAAGTTTTGAGGGAGTTATACCTAAGGGTGAGTATGGTGCAGGTGTTGTTATGCTTTTTGATTTTGGATATTATGAATTAGTGGATAAGATAAATGATAAATCTTTTAAGTTTGTTTTAAATGGTAAGAGGTTTAAAGGTTTATGGACTTTAGTACATTTTAAAGAGGATAATTGGTTATTAATAAAAGATAAGGATGATTTTGTAGATAAAAGGTTTGATATAAATAGTTTTAAAACAAGTGTTAAATCAGGAAAAACTATGTCTGAGATTGAAAAAGGGAAAAAGGTTGATATAAAAATAACGAGTCCTAATAAGTTAATATTTGAGAGGGAAAAAATAACTAAAAAGGATTTAATAGATTATTATGAGAAAGTTAGTTTTAGAATGTTGCCACTAATAGAAAATAGAATAATTAGTGTAGTCAGGGCTCCTTTAGGAGTTAAAAAAGAAAAATTTTTCATGAAACATTTGGGTAATTTAGATTTAGAGAAAGTAAGAGTTTTAAAAAATGATTATTATTATATTAAAGATTTAAAAGGCTTACTTAGTGAGGTGCAAAAAAATAGTTATGAGTTTCATATTTGGGGGAGCAAGGTAAATAGTATAGATAACCCTAATTTAATGGTGTTTGATTTAGACCCAGATGAAAAGTTAAGTTTGGATAAATTAAGAGAGGGAGTAAAGAATTTAAAAGAAATATTGGATGATTTGGGGTTAAAATCATTTTTAAAAACCAGCGGTGGTAAAGGTTATCATGTTGTGGTTCCTTTTGATTTTAAAATCACGTGGAAGAAATTTTATAACATTTCTAAAAATATAGCTTTATTAATGGAGAGGAAATGGCCAGATAAATATGTAACAAATATTAGGAAAAGTAAAAGAAAGAATAAGATTTTTATTGATTATTATAGGAATGCAAAGTCTTCTACTTTTGTAGCTCCTTATTCAGTAAGGTTAAGAGATAAAGCATCTGTTTCAATGCCAATAAAATGGAGTGAGCTTGATAAAATAAAACCTAATGATATAACTATAAAGGAAGCAATAAGAAGACTTAAAAGAAAAGACCCTTGGGAGGGACTTTAGTTAATACCATAACTATTTGTTGTAACGTCATAAAATATATAATTTTCTATAGGAAAGTAGGTAAGTGCTGTAAAAATGATATATACTATAATAATTCCTATAGTATCTATAATTTTTTCACCTTTTATTTCTTTTGATATAGTAATGAAGTAGCTTATTATTTGTTCAATAATAATGATTATAAATAGTAGAGCTATACTGATTATCATATTTTCTCCAATGATTTTATATATTGGTAGAAAAATTAATAGATATAAAATTATTC
>USDC01000031.1 GCA_900553435.1 uncultured Mycoplasmatota bacterium | reverse complement strand
GCAGTTTCTGTTTCTTATGCTTTAGAAAAAGTTTTAAATAAAAAGGTTAAAGCATATCCCGGTGTTGAATTGTTAACTGACTTATTAAATTTATCAAATAGTATGAAAAAAAAAGTAACTGTTTATATTTATGGTGCAACAAAAGAAGTTAATATTAAATTTAAGAATTTTGTAAATAATAATTATAAGAATATCATAGTAGTAGGAAATAAAGATGGATATATAAAAAACGTTGATAGAATAAAAAAAGATATTATAGATAAAAAACCTGATATAATAATATGTGCTTTAGGAGTTCCTAAACAAGAATTGTTTTTGTATGATATTTTAGAAAAGATAGAAAAAGGTATACTAATTGGTGTGGGTGGTTCTTTAGATGTTTTAAGTGGAAGTATAAAAAGAGCTCCTAAAATATTTAGGAAATTAAAAATAGAATGGTTATATAGAATAATTAGACAACCAAAAAGATTAAAAAGATTTTTTAAGTATAATGTAAGATTTATTAGATTAGTTAGAAAGTGTGATAAGAATGATTAAAAATATGATTGATATTTTTACAAAATATAAATTTTTATTAAAGCAATTAGTTATAAGAGATTTTAAAGTAAAATATAAAAGAAGTGTACTTGGTATAGCCTGGAGTTTACTTAATCCTCTTTTAATGATGAGTGTTCTTGCACTTGTATTTTCACAAATGTTTAAGTTTCAAGTCCCTGGAGTGAACTACTTAGTTTATTTACTTATTGGTTTGGTTTTTTATCAATATTTTAGTGAAGCTTCTAATTTAGCTATGGGAGGTATAACTAATAATGCAACTTTAATAAATAAACTTTATATACCAAAATATATTTTTCCATTGTCAAAAACTTTATTTGTTGGTATAAATTTTGTTTTAACTTTAATTCCATTATATTTAATTATTTTTTTAACTGGAGATGTTAACGAGGGAACTAAATGTAGTTTAAATTGGATGCATATCCTTTTACCATATTCTTATCTGTGTTTATTCTTGTTTACAACAGGTATGGGATTTATATTATCAAGTGTAACAGTATTTTTTAAGGATATGGTTTATATTTATGGTATTATAACTACACTATGGATGTATATGACACCAATTATGTATGATATGAGTATAATTCCAGTTAATTTACAATGGATATTTAAACTAAATCCACTTTATTGGTTTATTGATTTTGCAAGGCAAATAATTTTATATAATCAATTCCCAACTTGGAATACATGGTTGTGGTGTGGTCTAAGTGCTGTCGTTGTATTTATAATTGGAATAATTGTTTTTAGAGCTAAACAAGACAAGTTTATTTATTATGTTTAGGAGGAAAGTATGATTAAACTAGATAATGTAGGAGTAAAATTTAACTTAGGAATAGAACGTAATTATTCTTTTAAGCAGTTATTTGTTGACATTGTAAAGGGAAAGAAAAAAAAGAAAATAAATAATGAGTTTTGGGCGTTAAAAGATATAGATTTAGATATAAAAAAAGGAGAAGTAGTTGGCTTTGTCGGAGCAAACGGAGCTGGCAAGAGTACATTACTAAAAGTAGTTGCTGGTGTAATAAAACCCTCTGTTGGGAAAGTTGCTATCGGTGGAGCAATTAGTCCAATGATAGAATTAGGTGCAGGTTTTGATATGGATTTAACTGCCAGAGAAAATATTTATTTAAATGCATCTATTTTGGGGTATTCAGAAAATTTTGTTAATGAAAAATTTGACGAAATTGTTGAGTTTTCAGAACTTCAGGATTTTATAGATGTACCAGTTAGAAATTTTTCTTCTGGTATGATAGCAAGACTTGCTTTTTCAGTTGCAACTATTGTAAATCCAGAAATTTTAATTGTTGATGAAATATTAGGAGTGGGAGATATTGCATTTCAAGCTAAATCAGAAAGTAAAATGATGGAAATGATTACTGGAGGTACAACAGTTTTATATGTTTCTCACAGTATACAATCTGTAAGAAAATTGTGTACAAAAGTTGTTTGGTTAGATCATGGTAAAATACTTAAAATTGGAGAACCTAACGAAATTTGTGATGAATATGAAGAAGCTATGAAAAAATAGGAGGTAAAATGAAAAAAGAAATTGCTTTAGTTGTCCATAACTTAGTTTTGTTTGATCAAATGAAGCCGATAGTTGAAAGATACAGGGAAAAAATAGATATTTATGTGGAAGTAGTAAGACACACAGAGCAGGATAATGATTGGTTAGAAATGGCAAAAAACACTTATGATTTTTTAAAAAAAGAAAAGTATAGTCCAAAATATTTAGATAAACCAATAGAAAAAAAATATAAAGTACTTTTAACTTCAGGTTTATATGAAAATTTACCAAACGCAGAAGTTAAAATCAGATATAATTATGGAATGGGAAAAGACTGGTTGCATAATAATTATGATATTAATTTTGATTATATATTAGTTTACGGAGAAAGAGATGGTGCTTTTTCAGAACCTTTCGCAAGAATTTTAGAAGTTGGACCTATTAAATTTTATAATTTGAAGAAAAATAAAACTGGTAAAAAGAAAAAAGTTTTATATTTACCAACATATGGTGAACATAGCTCTATTGAATATCTATATAAAGAACTTGAAAAATTGCAAGAAAAATATGAAGTTATTGTTAAATTACATCATGGTACTACTTTTTTAGAACCAGAAAGAGTTAAGCTTTTTAAAAATTTTAAAACAGTTTATGATCATAAAGAACCGCTTGGTAATTTACTTTCAAAAGCAGATGTTGTTATTTCAGATAGTTCTGGTGCAATATATGATGCCATTGCAATGAAAGTTCCTGTTATAATTTATAATACTAATACTTACGAGTTATATAATGATAAAATAGAAGCAGGAGAAGTAGTTTTACTCAAAGAAAATTTAGTGCATAAAATTGATAAAGCAATTGAACTTGATAAGGCAATTTTAGATACTTTAACTGACAAAGATAAGAATAAAAAATTAAAAAAAGCATTTGATATGTTTTTCGGGTGTAGCGCAGAAGAAGGGGTAAATAGAATTTTTGATTTGATTGATAAAATATTATTAGGAAAGTTAGATTTAAATATTTACCATGCGGCTAAAAATAATTTGATGAAAGAAATCGAAGAACCTAAAAAAGAAATTGTAAGATTAAATAATGAAATAAACGTTTTAAAATTAGAACTTAATCAAAAACAAAAAGTATTAAACGATATTTTAAACTCTAAATCGTGGAGATATACAAAGATTTTTAGACGAAAATAATTTTGACACCCACTAGTATTAATGTTAAAATTTTTACAAAAGGAGTAATGTAAAATGGATAATAATGATATAAGAAGTTATAGGATTTTAAGAAAATTTAAATTAGTTAGTTTAGTTAATGCTATGCTTATTTTTAAAGACGATGGATTTAGAGGAATAAGAAACAAATTAAAATCAAAAAAAATTAAAGAAATAAAAATAAATAATCCAGATTTTAAAAAAGGTAAGGTTTTAATTGTTTTAGATGAAAATTGTAGTGAAAAAAATTTGTTAAAGTTATTAAATGACTCTAAAGAATATCAAATATATAAAATTAATTCAAATCATCAAGACAAAATCATAAAAAGCATTTCATATGAAGAATTTCAGAATTTGTTTAGATATAAAGCTTTTATTTTTATAAGTAAAAAAAGAAAGGATCTATCTGAGTTTTTCTTTGCTGAAAATATTTTGTTTAGTTGTAAAATCAATGAAGAAATAAATGAACTTTTATCATCTACTCGTGGTTTAAAATTTTATGCAAATTACGAAAATAAAGATGTTATCAGTGTAAAAGCATCTACGTTTTTTGATTTTGAGGGATCTAACTATTATTCTGGTGGAGCTGAAAGATATTTAATTGATCTTCATGAAATATGTAAAGAATTAGGGACTAATTTGGATATATATCAAAATGCTGATATTCCATTTTTCAGAAAGTACAATGGTATTAATGTAATTGGTATGCCACTTAAAAATCAAAAAATAGAATATTCTGAAAGATTTTTTAAAAAACAATCTACAAATTACAAATATTTAACAATGTTTAATTCGTCTCTTCATATTTACTCTGCATTTAATGAGGCATTTCCTGTAGTAGCATCACCCTCTATTGGTATTAGTCATGGAGTAAGCTGGGATAGTAACACTAATGTTGCAACTGATGCGATTGATTTTTGGAGAAGTAAATATATATTTATTAAAAGTGCAGAATTATGTGATAGGTTAGTTTCAGTTGATACTAATACCGCTAATTGGTTTCAAACAGTTGATTATAATTTAGGAAATCAAAAATTTGATGTTATTCCAAATTACGTGGATACTAAAGAATTTAAGCCAAGAAAAGATTATTTAAAATTAAATAAAAGAATAAAAATAACATATCCAAGAAGACTTTATGAACCAAGAGGACTATATTTAGCTTTAAATATTGCGAGTAGAATAATTGATAAGTATCCAAATGTAGAATTTCATTTTGTTGGTAAAGGTTTTAAAAAAGATTTGGATGCTGTAGAAGAAGTAAGAAAAAAATATCCAAAAAATATATATTGTTATAGTAAAAGTCCTTATGAAATGCATGAAGTATATGAAAGTACAGATATTTCGTTAATTCCTACATTGTATAGTGAGGGAACAAGTCTTTCTTGTTTGGAAGCAATGGCTAGCGGAAATGTTGTTATTGCTAATAGAATTGGTGGGTTAACGGATCTTATTATAAATGGATATAATGGGTATTTAATTGAACCAGATGAGGAGTCAATGTTTGAAACTTTAAATCATATATTAACTAATTATGAAGAAGTTGAAAAAATTAAAAAAAGAGCAGTTGAAAGTGCAAAAGTTTTTAATAAGTCCATTTGGAAAGATAGATGGAAAAAGGTGCTTTCTGAGTTTGAACTTAAAAAATCTGAAAACAATGATTTAATTGAAATTTATTTAGAAAGCATAGAAAACATTAATGACAAGGTTTATAAAATTTTAAAAGAAGAATTAAATAATAATAATTTAGTTTATGTTAGATGTGAAAAGTTAGAAAACAAAGAATTTTATGAAGGTCAATTATTACAAATAATAGATATTAATGATGAAATTGTAAGTACTGCAAAAAAAGTTTATTCAACTAAAAGTATGGCAAAAAAATATAAATTAGATAATTATGAAGAAATTTAAGGAGGAAATATGATAAAAGTAATGACTGTCTTTGGAACAAGACCAGAAGCAATAAAAATGGCTCCCTTAGTTAAAGAGTTAGAGTCTAGAGAGGAAATTAAGTCTATTTGCTGTGTGACTGCACAACACAGAGAAATGTTAGATCAAGTTTTAGAAGTATTTGATATAACACCTGATTATGATTTAAATATTATGAAGCAAGGACAAACATTAGCTGGTATTACTACTAAAGCTTTAAATGGACTAGAAAGTATAATAAAAGAAGAAAATCCTGATATAGTATTAGTTCATGGTGATACAACTACAACGTTTGCTGGAGCACTTGCAGCCTTTTATAATCAGATCGCAATAGGACATGTTGAGGCTGGCTTAAGAACCTATAATAAATATTCTCCATTTCCAGAAGAAATGAATAGACAAATGGTAGATGATATGACTGATATGTATTTCGCACCTACTAAGTTAAGTGCTGATAATTTGTTAAAGGAAGGTCACAAAAGGGACGATATTTATATTACAGGTAACACTGCGATTGACGCAATGAAAACTACTGTAAGTAAAGATTATGAAAATGAAATATTAAATGAATTTAAAGATAAAAGAATTATTTTATTAACTGCTCATAGAAGAGAAAATTTAGGAGACCCTATGAGAAATATATTTAGAGCAATTAAAAGAATTACAGATGAATTTAAAGATGTAGAAGTAATATATCCAATTCATAAAAATCCTAAAGTAAGAGAAATTGCGAAAGAAATTTTTGGAGAAGATGAAAAAATTAAAATGATTGAGCCATTAGAAGTTGAAGATTTTCATAACTTTATGGATAAATCTTATATAATAATGACTGATAGTGGTGGAATTCAAGAAGAAGCACCATCTTTAGGAAAACCGGTTTTAGTTTTAAGAGATACAACAGAAAGACCTGAGGGTATAGATGCTGGTACTTTAAAATTAACTGGAACTAATGAAGAAAAAATTTATAACGAGGCAAAAAAATTGCTTGAAAGTAAAGATGAGTACGAAAAAATGAGTAAAGCGTCTAACCCATATGGAGATGGAACAGCAAGTAAACAAATTGTTGATGCAATAATTTCAAGATTTAATAAGTAAATCTTGTTTTTTTAGTGTTGGAGGGTAAACATATGAAAAAAATTAAAACCATAGATTTATATTTTTGGATACCAACTATCTTTCTTTTTTTACTTTGCTTATTTATTCCATATGCTAGTGATGACTGGGCTTGGGGTGGTAGTGAAGGTATAGAAAGATTAAGTTCTTTATTTTACGGTTATAATGGTAGAATTGTAGGGAATTTATTAGTTATAATTTTATGTAAATCATATATTTTAAAAACTATTATAATGTTTTTAGTTATTCTTGGAATTTTTATACTTATTAAGAAAATGTTAAATGAAGAAGAAAATTCTAATATATATTTTTTAGTTGCTGTGATTTTGTTTTTATTAATGCCAAATATACTTTTTAGACAAACTATCGGTTGGGTAAGTGGTTTTGCTAATTATGTATTTTCAGTATTTACTATTCTTTTGGCAACTATAATTTTTTATAAAATTATGAAAAACAATAATCATGTTAGTAAAAAAATAATTCTTTTATTAGTTATTTTGGGAATTATAAACTCATTAATAGTTGAGCATTTAACTGTGTATAATTGCTTTTTTGCGGGCGGGGTATTATTATTTGCTTTTAAAAGAAAAAAGTAGCACTTATATATTTTTTAAGCAGTATAATTGGTGCGGCATTAATGTTTTTAAATCCGGTTTATTACGTGGCTGATATGAGTTATAAGTCAATAAATACTGGAAATATGTTAGTAAATGCATTTGTTCAATATAAAGATATAATTTTTCCAGAATTATTTTCCAATTTCTTTTTGTTATATTTAATTATTTCTGCTTTATTTATAAT
>USDC01000030.1 GCA_900553435.1 uncultured Mycoplasmatota bacterium | reverse complement strand
ATAAAATTATATTACATATTTATTAAAAATTAAAGATAATAATTTTTTAAAAAAAGCGAATACTAAATCCGCTATTTTCCTTTAATAATATTCTTACTACAAATATAAGTTATTATAAAATACCCTCCATAAATAAATACAATAAATATCGCAGTCATTATAATTGAAGAAAGTAATTCATCATTTCCTAAAGTTGAAAGTAAATAATTACTAAACATTATTCCAAATATAGAATGAATAATTGCTAAAGCAAGTGGAAAGATGAAGAATATAAATATTTGTCTAAACAATGCTTTATTAATTAATTTCTCATCAGCTCCTAGTGCTCTTAAAACATTATACCTCTCAATATTATCTGTACTTTCTGTTAACTCTTTTAATGCAAGTATTGCCGCACTTGAAATTAAAAATATTATTCCTAAATAAAGCCCAATAAATGTAACAAGTGCACCTAATCCAACACTAGCTTCATAAATTGATATTTTTGTAGATGCATTAATTACAGTACTCTCCTCATCTACACTATTTATAAGTTTTTCTTCAATACGTTCCTTTCCTTTTTCATCTTTTGCCTTATAATTTGCAATTAAAACATTTTGTCCTAACATACTTTCATCTACTGCATCATCTGGTACTATAAACATACCTGCGTTTATATGATTAGATGAGATATGTACAAAACCATTTTTACACTCATCATACTTTGGATAATATGTTTTATTAAGAAGCGTGATTGGAGTATTTAATTTTAATGCCTTATCTCTAATATCTATCCATTGTTCAAAATCTGCGATCACAATATATTCATTATCATTTAAAGTAAATGTATCAAGTCCATAAAGTCTTGCTACTTTATTATAATCACTTACTCTTATAAACTCTTCATTTTTGTCATATGCTAAATAATTAAACTCTTTTCTTATATCATTATATGCTTTTCCTAAAGTATCTTTTACTCTAATATCTAGAATATAAGTATAAAATTCAATTACATTTTTATAATTCTTATCAATATTAAAATTATTGTTTTCCAAAGTCTCTCTAATACTTATTTTAGAATCTTCTAATTGCCTTTCGTTAAATCCCCACTCCGAAGATAAATACTCGCTTCTCATATTCATATTTTTAGTTAACTCAATATCAACTGGGGAAAGAGTCTCTAAGTTCTCAGTCATTGAATTTTTAAGTGTCAAAGCAGTTGATAAAACACAAATAGTAATAAATAACATTATACAAATAATACTTACTGAAAAAACAGTTGTATTTATTTTATTACTAACTTGCCTTAAAACAAAACTATTTAATCCTTTATAATAAACATTCTTCATACTCACAAATATTTTCAAAAGCAAACCTGATAATGACCAAAATATAAAAAATGTAGAAATACAACCTATTACTATTGGAATATATATCTTATTTGCAGTCATCTCACTTACACTGCCTGTTACTAAGTAGTATGCATAAGATAAGAAAATCGCTGAAATAATAAATATAATAGTACAAAGGATAGGGTTTTTAAGTTTTATTTTTTCTGATTTTTTACTTGAACTTAATAAATCAATTAACTTACACTTACTTACACTAAATGTATTAAATAACATAACTATTAAATACATAATTCCAAAATAGAGTAAAGTCTTTTTAAACGCAGAGGTTGAAAACACAAACTCAAACTTAGTCATGTCAGCTTCAAACATACTTGCAACAAGGATGCTCATTAATTGAGAAAGTATTGAACCCAAAAACAAACCAACTATCAAAGAAATAATTCCAACTACTATTGTTTCAATAAATAAAATCATTGAAATTTTTCTTTTGCTCATACCAAGAGTTAAATAAATGCCAAACTCTTTATGTCTTCTCCTCATCAAAAATCTACTAGCATAAATTATTAAGAAACCTAAAACAAATGCAACAAATACACTTACACCAGAAAGCATACTAACCATTAACTGTATTATTTCATAAGTAGAAGATTTAACATTTAAAAGAACACTTTGACTTTCAATCGCATTAAAAACATAAAATATAGCCACTCCAAGAATTAAAGTAAAAAAATAAATTGCATAATCTTTAAAACTTTTTCTTATATTTCTTAAAGATAACTTAAAGAGCATCGTTTTCCTCTCCTCCAAGTAAAGTAACTACATCTATAATTTCATTAAAAAATTCTTTTCTTCCTTTATCACCTTTAATTATTTCATCAAATATCTTTCCGTCCTTTATAAATATTACTCTACTTGCATAAGAAGCTGCGAAGCTATCATGCGTAACCATCAAAATTGTAGTTTTTAATTCATCATTTAAATAATTAAAACTTTCAAGAAGCATTCTAGAATTTTTTGAATCAAGTGCTCCAGTTGGTTCATCTGCTAGGACAAGTTCTGGGTTAGTTATTATTGCTCTGGCCGAAGAGATACGTTGTTTTTCTCCCCCACTCATTTGATATGGATACTTATTTAATATTTTTTTAATTCCAAGTTTTACTGCAATATCATTTATTTTCTCTTCAATTTCTTTAACACTCTTATTTTGAATAGAAAGAGCAAGTGCAATATTTTCATAACCAGTTAAAGTATCAAGCAAATTAAAGTCTTGAAAAATAAAACCTAATTTTTCTCTTCTAAACTTATTTAAATCATTTCCCTTTAACTTGGTTATATCCTCTCCACTTACATAAATATGTCCACTAGTTACCTTATCAATAGAAGAAATACAATTTAAAAGTGTAGTTTTACCACTTCCACTAGAACCCATAATCGCAACAAATTCTCCCTTTTCAATTTCAAAAGAAATATTATCTATGGCTTTAGTTAAACTAGATTTATTTCCGTAATATTTTTCAATCTTTTCTATTTTTAAAATACTCATTTTCTCCTCCTTCAATAAAAATTATAGAGAATTTGCATAATTTTGTCCTTTTTCTAATATTAATAAACATTACAATTTTGTAATATCACTTTAAAACCTTATAATAATCATTCTTTCTAAAAATAATACTTACCTTTGTAAACTCTCCACTTACAGACTCGATTTCAATTTTATGAGATAATTTATCACATAACTTTTTTACTATATAAAGTCCCATACCAGTAGAAGAACCAATCTTTCTTCCATTTCTTCCTGTGAATGTTTTATTAAATACCTTACATAAATCACTCTTAGGAATTCCCATACCATTATCATAAATACTTAAATCTATTTCTTTTTCATTGTCAGTAACTTCTATTTTAATCTCAGAATCGTTTTCTTTTTTATATTTAATAGAATTACTTATAATCTGATTAATTATAAATTCAAGCCACTTTGCATCAGTTAAAACCCTTAATTTTGTTTTCTTAAATTTAAAACTTATATTACTTTCTAGTAACATATTTTTATTTTTTAAAGCAACATTTGAAATTACACTATCTAAACTAACCTCACTTATTAAATAATCCTCGTTTGTATTTTCACTTCTAATATAATAAAGTACTCTTTCTACTTCTTTATCAAGTTTTTCTACCTCAGTAATTAATTTTCTACTAGATTTATTATGTAACATTAAATTAAGCGCAGAAATTGGTAGTTTAACTTCATGTACCCAAAGCTCTATAAACTCTTTAAAATCATTTAATGATAACTCATATTCTTTTATTTTTTCATTCATATTTTTATTTACTTCATATAAAGAATTATAAAGTATTTCTCCATCTAAAAAATTAGGTTTATTAATAAGCTCTAATATTAAATATTTTTTATCAAGTAAATTAAGTTCTTTTAAAAACTTATTATAAAACTTTCTTTTTCTAAAAAAATCATAAAGAAAAACAATTAAAAAACAACTTATTAAAACAAAATATACACTTATTATAACCTCTACTCTAACCTTAAAACTAAAAAACAAAAGATACAAAACAACTAAGGAAACAACAAATAAAGAAACACTTAAAAATTTATCTTTAAAATACCTTTTAAACATCATAATAAAATATAACCTTGTCCTTTTCTAGTATCAATTACACCTTTATATCCAATACTATCAAGTTTACTTCTTAATCTACTAATATTTACAGTAAGTGCATTATCATTTATATACTCATCATTATCCCATAACTCAGTCATAAGTTCATCTCTACTTACTATAACGCCTTTTTTTAAAACTAAACAAGAAAAAATTATCATCTCATTTTTAGTAAGAAGTATTTCTTTATTACCAAATTCTACTATTCCTTTTTTAGGAATAATTTTTAAATCCTTATAAAAAAGCACATCACTATTATTTTCCATTCTTTTAAAAAGTGCATTAATCCTTAAAAGTAAAATAGTTGGATTATATGGTTTAGTAATATAATCATCAGCCCCATAACTCATAGATAAAACTTCATCTACTTCTTTCGTTTTACTAGTAAGCATAATTATTGGTATATTACTTTCTTTTCTTACTTTATTTAAAACAATCTCTCCATTAACATTAGGTAAATTTATATCAAGCAAGACTAAATCAGCTTTAGACTTTAAAATTTCATTTACTGTATTAGTAAAATCTTCTAAAACAATAACTTCATAATTAGAATTAACAAGCAAATATTTAAGTTCCTCACAAATTACTTTATCATCTTCAACTATCAATATTTTTTTCATACTCTTCTCCCACTTAATTATATCACTAAATGTTATCATTCCAAAAAAAGTGTCCGGGAGATTTTTTTTGGAATAGAAAACTAATTTTCATAATCATCTAAAAAACTAAAACTTTCTCCATCCTTTTTATATCCTAAAATACAATTTAAATTAACATTACCTGCGCTTATAAAAATATTTCTATCAAAATCCTTATTTATCTTTCTTAAATAACTAATTATTTTTTTAACTTCATATCTTTTTCCATCTTTACTTTTAATCTCATAATTACATCCACAACTTGTAAAATCTAAATTATTACCTTTTACCCAAGAAATTATAGAAGCTTCTTTAACCATATAAAGTGGTCTAATTAATTCAATACCTTTAAAATTCTTACTTTTAACTTTAGGTAACATAGTTTTAAACTCCGAAGAATAAAGCATAGACAAAAGTGTTGTTTCAATAACATCATCATAATGATGACCTAAAGCTATTTTATTACACCCAAGTTCTACTGCTTTGTCATATAAATAACCTCTTCTCATACGAGCACACATATAACATGGAGAAGAACTTGCTATTTTTTCTACAACTTTAAAAATATCACTTTTAAATATAATTAAATCTATATTTAACTTTTTAGCATTCTCTTTTATTTTCTTAATTACTTCACTTTTATATCCTGGGTTCATTAACACAAATTTTAATTCAAATGAAACATTCCCGTGTTTTTGTAACTCTTCTAAACACTTAGCAAGTAAAAACGAGTCTTTTCCCCCACTTAAACAAACCATTATCTTATCATTTTCATCTACAAGCTCATATTTTTCTACTGCCCTTATAAAATTTCTCCAAATATGTTTTCTATGCTTTGTAATTATACTTCTTTCTATCTCTAAAGACTTATTCATAATAACCACCTAAAACTTTTCTTATTATAGCACTTATAAATCTATAGTGTCTACATTTTTATCCAAAAGAAGTTCTTTAATAAAAATAGATGTTTTATTCTTATTTGTAAGTAAATAAACATTATTTTTAGTTCTAGTAAGTGCCACATAAAAAAGTCTTCTTTCCTCTGCATATAAGTAACTTTCTTTCTTACTTAGTACAAAACTAAGTTCCATATTATCTTTCATTTTATTTGGAAAGCCAAGTGCCTCATCTATCATATTTATAACAATTACATTTTCTTCTTCCAACCCCTTTGCTTTATGAACAGTTAAATAAGTAATAACTTTATCCTTAAACTCCTCATGAATTAGAAACTCATCCATCTGTTTATATTCATTATTTATAACACTTTCTATATCATTATTATTTCTTCCTATTACTAAAATATCTGTATTAATCATACCTAACAATTTTTTAAATGCCCTTTTATAATTATTTGTAAAAACTACTTTTATAGGTGATTTCATTCTTTTTAATGAAATTAAATTCTTTTTTATCTGCATATCATTTTTCATAATAAAATTACCTGCGGACTTAACAAGTTCTAAAGAATTTCTATAAGTTGTAGTAAGTTTTAAAACAGAAGCATTTTTAAAATACCTTTCAAAAGATAAAAACACATCTAAATTACATCCAGTAAATCTAAAAATAGATTGAAAATCATCTCCTACCGCAAGTAAACTTGCATTTGTTTTATCTATTATTTTTTTAATAAGCATCATTCTAGCAAGTGAAGTATCTTGAAACTCATCAATTATAATATACTTATAATTTAACTCTACTTCATCTAATACTTCTCTTGCCTTAATTAACATATCATTAAAATCAATCTCATAAAGAGAAGATAATTCTTCTTCATATATATCATATATTTTTAAACAAAGTGTTAAAAATAAATAATTTTTTCTTCTAACTTTTTTGCTAAAAATTTTTTTGTTTTCAAAAAAGAATATATCAAACATAGCCCTTCTATAACAACTTGCCTTAAATAAATTAATAAACTTTATGACTAACTTCTTTAACAAAATAAACTCTTTACTTTTTTTATACTTATTATAAATAGCTTTTACATCTCTATGAGGAATATCTAAATACTCTAAAACCAAATTCATATAATATCCCTCATTTAAAATCATATAATTCATATATTCACTCACTACATACTCTAATGTATCACTTTTAGCTATACTATAATTTATACTTCCTTTTTCTAAAATTTTTAAACCCAACTTATGAAAAGTAAATACATCTATTTCTAAATTTAACTCCTCTTCTAATTTATTTTTTAAACTTAAACTAGCTTTATTAGTAAAAGATATACATAAAATATCTTTAGGACTTACTCCATTATTAATCAAATATTTAACTTTACCAACAATAGTGAGACTTTTACCAGAACCAGCTCCTGCGATTACTAATATGTTTGCATCACTACTTAAAACAACTCTTTTTTGTTCATTATCAAGTTTTTTACCACACACATTATTAAGTAAGCCTTTTAATCTTTTTTCTTCAAGTATAAAAAATTTCTCATTGTTTTTTTCTTTAAGTGAATATATATTTTTATAATCTTTTAAAAAA
>USDC01000029.1 GCA_900553435.1 uncultured Mycoplasmatota bacterium | reverse complement strand
TTCTGTTTTTGCTTTTCTATAGTCTATGTCCATTTGATATATTTCGTCAACTAGCGGAAGTTTTTCATCTTGAAATTTTTTCTTTATATTTTCTTTTACTAAGTCTTTATTTTCTCTTATTAAATTTATATCTATCATTTTATTCTCCTTCTTTATTCTCTATTTTCTTTAATGTTCTTTCTATTCCTAAGCATGCTTTAGTATAATCTTTTATTATTTCGTCTGCCTTAAAAGCGGGAATTAATTTTAATTTTTCTTCATCTAAATTACGCATTAAATATTCTCTTTTTACTTTAAGAGCAGTTAAATTTTTACTTCTTTTTAACTCTTTTATATATTCTTTAAAACTCATTTCATTTGGTTTTGTAAGTAATTTAACCGAGGAAATAATATTTTCACTAAATTTAAGTTCCTTTAATTCTTCTTCTGTTAAAGGTGTGTTTTTTAATACATTTTGAAGAAGTGCGACTGTTTTTTCTTCTTCGGTATCTAAATTATCACACATATTATAAAGATATAAAACATATGGTCTATCATCTATAGCTTTTTTATCTTTATATAAAGCATTAACAAGTATATATGCTCTATAAAACTCCCAATTGTGTTCATTTGTTATTACTTCATAGGTACTTTTTCCTATTTTTTCTTCTAAACTTTTCATTTAAACCTCCCTAATATATATAAAAAAGAATGGCAAGGAGTGCTTATGCACGGTACCATCCTTTATTAACTTAATTTAATATAACGGTTTTACCCGGAGAGTATTAATCTCACTAAAAAAGTAGATTCATTTATATAATATTATTAGTTTACACCAACCACTAACTCTCTATTAATATTATTATAAACTACTTGTCTTTTTTTTCGCTTTAAATATATTATATTCCATTATATGAATTTTATCAAGAATTGTTTTGTGCTTCTTCTTCTAAAGCTTGTTTAATTTCCGATAATGAAAGAATTCCTGTTTGATACATTAAGTCATCAATCTCATCAAGTTCTTCTAAAACTGTGTCATCTTCTTCCATTATAATTGTATCAAATGTTTTAGCTTCATTATATACACTTAAAAATTCTTTTATATTACTTTTAACAATATTTCCATAAATATCTCTTGCTTCAATAATATTTAATAAATTAATATCGGAATATTTTTTTATGTTTTTAAAATTAAAATTATTATTTAACATATTTTTTTCTTTTCTTAAAAATTTACAAAATTCTTCTATATTTATATTTTTATCAACTATAGTTAAATCAAGTACTAAATTTTCTTCATCATAAAATTTATAGTGTTCTGTATACATTTTATAAGGTTTTGTTTTTAAAATATATTTTATATTACATCTTTTAATAAATTCATGATACACCTTATTTCTAAGTTCACAAAATTCTTCTTTAATAATAAGAGTTTCCTTTTTAGCTGGTGAAGAAATTCTCACAATTAAATCATTACCTATAAAAGTAAATACATAATTATTGTTTTCAAATTCACATTTTATATCATAAAATTCTTTGTTATTAGTAAGTTCAATCATAGTCTCTATTGTGGTTTCCATATTAGTAAAATACTTTCTTAATATTTCAGGCATTTCACTTCTATATGTTACTTGTTCGTTATCCACATCTATTATTAAACTCATTTTATTTTTCATATTCTTCACCTACTCTTAAGTTAATTATAAGGGTAAGTAAAGTATTTTACAAGTAAAATTTAACTTATTTTTCCTTTCATTCCGTCTTTGTAAATAGAAGTTAATGTAATTTCATAAACATTATTTAAAATGCATTCTTCTTCAATATAGACTTTTATATAATTAGAAGTATGTCCAATATAAAAATTATCTTTTTTCTCTTCTATAATTATGTTTTCTTTTCTATTTATATTTTTTTCTAAATATTGTTTTTCTAAAAGCCCAGATAATTCTAAAATCTTCTTAGTTCTCATTTTTTTTGTTTTATCATCTACTATATTTTTTAAAGAAGCAGCTTTTGTTCCATTTCTTTTTGAATATGGAAAAACATGTATTTTAGAGAAATTAATACTTTTACAAAATTCATAAGAATTTATAAAATCATTTTCTGTCTCTGTTGAAAAACCTACTATTAAATCTGTAGAAATCGATACAAATTCATTTATTTCTCTTAGTTTTTTTACTACTTCTAAAAAATAATTAGTAGAATATTTTCTATTCATATCTTTTAATGTTTTATCACTCCCACTTTGAAGTGGTATATGAAAATGATTAGCCATTATTTTATTTTCTTTAAATAGTTTTAATAATTTATCATCTATTTCAGTAATTTCTATAGAACTTAATCTTAAACGATATAAACCATTTATTTCTAATATCTTTTCTATTAAATCACTAAGAGTTATTCCGTTATCATTATATTGTCCAGTATGTATTCCAGTAAGTACTATCTCTTTATGAGAATTTTTTACAAGAGAAGTAATTTCTTCTATTACACTACTAGCACTCTTACTTCTTACTCTTCCTCTAACATAAGGAATTATGCAGTAACTACAAAAGTTATTACATCCATCTTCTATTTTTACAAAAGCTCTTGTTTTAGTTTCAAATTTATCTATTTCCATGTTTTCAAATTCTTCTTTATTTTCATAAAATTTTATTATTTTTTTTCTTTCTTTTAAAAACTCATTTATATATTCTATTATTTTACTTTTATCTTTATTTCCAATTATGATATCCGCATCTATCTTACTTAAATCCTCTTTTGCATTTTCAAGAGCACAACCCATAACAACTAAAACAGCACTCTTGTTTTCTCTTCTTATTTTTCTTATTAATTTTCTACTTTTATTATCACTAGTATTAGTTACTGTACAAGTGTTTACTACATATATATCTGGATTGTCTTCATCAATTTCATAACCATTTTTTATAAGTAAATTTCTTACAAACTCTGCCTCATATGCATTTACTTTGCATCCTAAATTTTTTACTGTCGCTTTCATATGTCACTCCTTTAAAAAAAGCCAATTATAAATTGGCTCTAAATTGTTTTAATGCTTTTAAAAATTCTTCTTCTCTTTCATATGAATAAAAACTTTTGTTTCTTGGTTTAGGTATTTCTGCGCTTCCAGGTTTTCCTTTTTCAACCTCTACTTTTCTTACTTTAATACCATCTATATCTGGTTCATCTTCATAATTAATTGTCAGACTAGAAGCCTTTTTTAATAGTTCATCATAACTTATTATAGCCTTTTGTTCTTGTTCATTTTCGTATTCTGTTGTTGACATAATTCTCTCTTTATTCATATTTTCCTCCAAATTTTTTGTAACATCTCTTAAATCAAAATCTTTTTTTTCTTCTTTTATATCTATAATTGGTTCATTTTTTCTTTCTTTTAAGCTCGTTAAAATTAAAACTATTATTATAGTTGATAAAAATATTAAAAATAATACTAAGATTATTATTATATTTCTAGGTGTTAAATATGTATTAACAAAATCATTTACACTCATTTTTTCACTTCCAACTCTTTATAATTTAATATACTAAGTATAAATAATGGTACTGTTTCAGTACGAAGTATTCGCCTTCCAAAAGTTGTTTTTATAAATCCAATATTTTCTAAATATTCTTCTTCTTTTGAAGTAAACCCACCTTCTGGTCCAAATACTACTTGTATTATATCATTATCTTTAATATTATTTAACACTTGATTTAATTTCTTTACATTTTTGTTGTCAGTCGAACATAAAATATTTACATTTTTTGGAATTATGTCTTCTATATTTATTATTTCATTTATTTTAGGCATTGTTAATCTTTTAGATTGTTCACTTGCCTCTTTTGCGATTTTTTGCCATCTTAAATATTTCTTTTTTTCTTTTTCTTTATTAATTTTAAATTTATTTCTTGTTAAATTTATTGGTGTTATTTCTTTTACTCCAAGTTCAGTGGATTTTTCAATAATAAAACTCATTTTATCTTCATTTAAAATCGGAACTAACAAAGAAACATTAAGAGTGTTATCTTCTTGTTTTTTCTTTTCTTTTACTCTAGCGGTTTTATAATCTTTGTTTAATAATGCAATATAAAGTTTTTCATTATACACAATTTCTATTTCGTCATTTTCTTTTTTTCTCATTACATTTTTTAAATGATGAATATCTTCTTCATTAATATAAATTATGTCTTTTTCTTTCTTATTACTAAAATATCTTTGCATACTTCACCTACTTATATGAAAAAAGAAACAAAAAGCTAAGCCTTACGTCTTGTAAAGTCTTCACTGTGTTTCTTATCCCAAATATCATTATATACATATGTTCTAAAATTTAATTTGTCTTTATCATATGGATATGCTTTTTTTATTTCTTCTTCATCTTCAAAATTAAATGAATCATAATTTACAGAAACTAAAGTTATTATTTCACTTAAGTTTTCATGTTCTTTAGAGTATTTTTTAATTTTTTCAGCTTGTTTTTTTAAATTAGTCTTTATATTCTTAATATCTTTTATATCATATATTTTCTCTAATCCATTTGATTTTTTTAATTCATTAACAAAAGTTAAATATGAATATAAAAACTTAGTTGTTATTCTAAAAACATCCAACGCTTCACTAATTTCATCAAAATTATTTTTATCATCACAAATTTCGATTAACTCATCTAACATACCAAATCTATCAAGAAGTACAATATGATATTTAAGTGCTACTACACCATGTTTATTAAAAAACTTAGGATCATACAAAGCTAATGCTTTAAATACTTCTGATGGTACTTTAAACTTCTTACAAGCATTTTCTAATTCTTTATTTGAAATTGTTTTTATAGTTTCTTCTTCAGGTTCAAAATAATCATCTTCATAATCATCATAAGTTTCTTCATCGTAGTAATCTCTTACACTCATATTACACCTCTTTTCTTTGTCTTCTAAAATTATTTTCCATTATTTGGGCATTTAACTTGTCTTTATATTTTCTACTTATTTTAGTTACAACATTTTCTTTATCAACAACAACTGGATATGTTCTTTTAAGTACATCATAACTATAATTATCTTTTATCCTATTTATAGTTTCTAGAGACCTTAATGGAAGATTTTCTTCATGTGATTTTTCCACATATCTATAAAGTTCAATTGGAAACTCTGCTTCATATTCTCTAATAACTCCCAAATTACTATTTAATACTTCATAGTCTAATCTTCCATATTCAAACATTGCCATATAGTTAAATAGTTTTGTATAACTAGTTGTAAGTAGCACATCTAAATTGTTAACCACATTTTGTTGTAAGTTTGTAAAACTTACCCCCCCCAATTTAGAAATAGTCTTTAAAAATTTAGCATTTTTTTCTTCTTCTCCACTAAAATTTTGAACAAGTCCATTATTTTTTATATGTTCTTTAATAATTTGTTCTTCATTTTCTTTTATTTTAAATGTATTAAGTATTTTATTTAGTTTAGAATAGTTTACTACAAAGTTAAATATTTCTTCATTTGAAGCAGTATCTGGGATCATACTTCTAATATAATCTATACTTTTTTTATTATTTAACAAACTAAAGTCTTCTTCAATTATTACATATACATTTTCTTCAATAACTTTATTAATAGTATAGTTATCATATCCAAAACTTCTTAAGATTTTATATAAGAATAAATAATTTTGTCCTTTTACCAAACTACGATTTCTTAATCCTGCATTTTCCTTAGAATATCCCATAGAATCAAGGTAATTTAATATTTCTTTAGATAATTTAGTACTTTTTCCAATATCCCAATCATAAAATGAAACAACTCTATCAAGAATTACTCCAGTCATTTCACAATCTTTTAAAATATTCATATTTTCTTCATCTAAAGTACCTAGTAATTCTATTAAGTTTATTGTTTCTGGTGAAAAACGTCTTGCATGCATGCTAATAAATTCAGGAGCTAGAATAACTTTATCTTCTTTTCTACTTCTAGGACAAACTGTTATATATTTATCCTCAGGCCTAACATGTCTATATGAATAAGTTTTTCGTTCTGTCATAATAAATTTCCCCCTTTAAAACAGGTGTATATTCTACCAAAAAAGTTACAAATTGTCAAATGTTATGCCTTTTAGCTTTTCAAGTTTTATATCATTATAAATCAAGTTATTTATTTTATCATAATCTATCTCACCATTTTTGTAATTAATATGTCTATATTCTGAGATAATTTTATAAGCTTCCTCAATATTTTCTACAGAAAAATCTTCTAAGTTATATAATTTTTTTAACTTTTCTTTATATAAAGTATTTAACTTATCTAAAATATATATTGCAACTTCATCAAGTGGTAATATTTCTTCTTTTATAATTGTCATTGAAGCTAAATTAAAGGCTTGTATTTCACTTTCAAACTTAGGCCAAAGTATTCCAGGAGAATCAAGTAAATCTATTTTTTCATTTATTTTAACCCAAGAAAGTGCTTTTGTAACTCCAGGTTTATTTCCAGTTTGAGCAATTTTTTTGTTAGTAAGTTTATTAATTAAAGTACTTTTTCCTACATTTGGTACTCCTATTACTAATACTTTTGCTTTTTTAGGAAGAAGTCCTTTTTCTTTTCTTTTTTGATTAATAAAAATCATTTTATTTTCTATTTCTTTTATTACAACTTTATAATCACTATTGTTTGTCAAATCAAGCATTAAAACTTTATATCCTAAACTTTCATAATACTTTGCCCATTTATCAGTTATTTTTTTATCACATAAATCATACTTTGAAAATACAAGAATTCTTTCTTTGTTTTTCACATATTCCTCGGTATCCACTATTTTTGAGCTTTTTGGTATTCTAGCATCTATTATTTCAATTACTATATCAATTAGTTTTATTCTTTCTTTTATTTCACGTTTTGTTTTTGCCATATGTCCTGGATACCAGTTGATACCGATTTTGTAAACCTCCTCATTTTTATTTTTGCTCATACTTGTCACTCCTTCATAAATCTATTATATTATATCATGTTTTCACCCTAAGAAAAAAGTAGATTTAAATCTACTCTATAAATTGTAATTTGAATTTATTTTTTTAATACTTTATTTAATGTTTTAATATGTTCTTCGGGATTAATCAGTGCATCTTCACAATGACCTTTTCCTTTTAAACAAATAGTAGTAGTATTTTGATAGTTTTTCCTCA
>USDC01000028.1 GCA_900553435.1 uncultured Mycoplasmatota bacterium | reverse complement strand
TTAAATTTAAGTATTTCAATTTTATCCTTTTTAAATATATTCTTTTTCATTGGCAATCGTCCTAACTAATTAATTCTTAAATATTAATACTATATACTATATTATAATTTTTTCATATATAATGTCAAACATTTAGTAAAATAATTTATAAAAAATTAGTAAATTGTACAAAAAATTGGTAAAATAAAAATAGGAGGATAAATGATGAATGAAAAGTTAGAAGTTTATGCAAGACTTTTATTAGAAAAATGCTTAAATATAGAAAAAGGAGAAGCTCTTTTAATCTCTGGGCCTATAGAAGCATATGATTTTATTCGCATTTTATCAAAGAAAGCTTATCAAATAGGAGTTGTAGATGTTTATTTTGACTTTTATGATGATGAAATTAAACATAATGCTTTAAAAACACTTAGTTTTGAAGAACTTAAAAACTCTTTGATTTTTAACAAAGAAATATATAGTGTTTATGCTAAAAAAAATGCAGCTTTTCTTCAGTTATCTAGTGTTACTCCAGGACTAATGGATGATATTGATAGCAAAATATTATCTGATACTTTTCTTTTTACATTAAATACACAAAAAACATATAGAGAAAAACAAATGAATGATGAAGTCTCTTGGTTAATAGCTCCAGTTCCAACTGAGGCTTGGGCAAAATATTTGTTTCCAAAGGAAATAAATCCAGTTTCAAAGTTATGGGATGAGTTTTTAGATATGTGTTTAATAAAAGATAATTCTTTAAAAGAAATAGAAGAGAAAATTGATAGATTAGATAGTGTAGCCAAAAAATTAAATGAACTTCAACTAAAAAACTTATATTATAAAAATTCTTTAGGAACTAACTTAAAAATAGAATTACATAAAAACGCTTTATGGCATAGTGCAAGAACGACTTTAAAAAATGGTAAAAAAGTAATATGCAACATTCCTAGTGAAGAAGTTTATACGGTTCCAATTAAAACAAAAACAGAGGGAGTTGTTTATTCTTCTAAACCATTAATATATAATGGTAAAAAAATTGATAAATTTCATATTGAATTTAAAAATGGTAAAGTATCTTCTTATAATGCTTTAGTTGGTAATCAAATATTAGGTGAATTAATAAGTTCTGATGAGGGAGCAAAAATGTTAGGAGAAGTTGCTTTAGTCGAATATAATTCACCAATTTCTAATAAAAATAAGATTTATTATAATACTCTTTTAGATGAAAATGCATCTTGTCATATTGCTTTAGGAGAAGGGTATAGCTCGTGTATGAATATTACTAATAATGAATATGATTATGGTATAAATTCATCTGTTATACATGTTGATTTTATGATTGGAACTAAGGATTTGGATATTAAAGGTATAAATTACAAAGGAGAAGAATATCAAATTTTTAAAGATGGAAATTTTGATATAAAAAAAATAAGTGATTAGAGGTGAATAATTATGAAAAGAAAAGGTAAGGGGAAAAAGGTTTTAAAAGTATTTTTGATATTGATTTTGCTTGCACTTGTTACGCTCTTTCTTTTATATTATTTTGGTATAATTGGAAAAGATGAAAAAATAGTAAAGGAAGAAGAAAAGCTTAAAATTTTAGATTTAGATTCTAAGACTAGACCATATGCAGTAATGATAGATAATGTTGGAGATGCTAAGCCACAAAGCGGATTAAATAAAGCATATTTAACATATGAAATAGTGGTAGAGGGCGGACTTACTAGATTAATGGCTGTCTTTAAAGATGTAGATGTAAGTGAAATTGGACCGGTAAGAAGTGCTAGACATTATTTTGTAGATTATGCTTTAGAAAATGATGCAATATTTGTTCATCATGGTAGAAGCCCTCAAGCATTAGAAGAAATTAATGAATATGATGTTGATGATTTAGAGGGACTTTATAATCCAGCAGATATGTTTTGGAGAGATAATACTAGATATGCACCACATAATTCATATACAAGCACTGATGGAATTAAAAAAGGTATAAAAGAAAAAGCTTATGAGACTGAAAGTGATGATTGGTTATTATTAAATTATAGTGTAAAACCAATTAACTTAAGTAAAAAAGAAGGAGCTTTAAAAGCGGACACTGTTTATATTAAGTTTTCTAATAGTAGTTCTACTACAATGGAATATGATAAAGAAAATAAAGTCTATAAAAGATATGAAAACTCTTCTTTACATGTTGATAGAAATGGAGAGGCTTACACAACTAAAAATATAATAATTGTTTGTGGAGTTAGAAATTACACAATTGACTCTTCTACCAGCAGACAAGAAATAGAAAATATTGGAAATGGAGAAGGATATTTCATAACTAACGGATATGCAGTTCCAATAACTTGGGAAAAAACAAGCACTAGTAGTAAAACAGTATATAAATATAAAAATGGTAAAGAAATAAAAGTTAATGATGGAAATACTTATATTGAGATACAGCCAGAAAATCAAGATTTAAAAATTGAAGGTAATGAAGAAGAAAGTTCTAGTAGTACAAATTAATCATATAGTTTAATAAAGAACTTGAAAAAACTAATATAAAATGTTAATATATACTAAGAATAAGGAGGAACTTTTAATGGAAAGTATTTTAAATTTTTTGGCTAATAATTACTTATGGTTTTTAATTGCTGCGGTAGTGCTTGCAATTTTACTAATAATCTTTATAGTTGATACTAAAAGAAAAGAAAAGAAAGAAACTGAGATAACAGAAGAAAATAATGCGGGTACAGAAACAGAAGTAGAAGAGTTAGATTTAACAACTCCCCCTACTACAGATAATATTGAAGTACCTACAGAAGAAAAACCTGTTTCTACAGAGCCTAATCTTGAAAATGTTGATTTAACACAACCTAATTTAAATGAAGCACCAGCTTCAGCTTCAGCTTTAGATTCAGATTCAACTTCAACATCAGTAGGTAATGAAAATGAGGCTATAACTTCAAATGAATTAAATAATAATGTGCAAGAAGCAAGTAATGCAGTAAATGTAGAAAACAATGCATTTACTACACCAGTTAATGAAGAAAGCGTTAATACTGAAACTCCAGCTGCACCTAATTTTGAACAACCTGCTTCTAGTAATTTTGAACCAACAGGAATAAATAATGAAGTTAAAGTTGAAACTGCCCCTAATGTTAAAGAGGACGTTGCTTCTAATACTATTAATACAACTGTTAATAGTGGTGTTGATAAAGTAGCTCCTCAAATGCCAACTGAAACTGAAGTTAATGTTGGAACTGATGTTAATAATTTTGATTTTAATGCTTCAAATAATACTAGTGATATTAATAATACTGAACAAAAATAATGTAAAAATCATAAAATTTTATAAAAAGATATGGAATATATATCTTTTTTTTGTTATACTTTTAAAGTAGTAGGAGGAAGCATATGACTATACAAACGATAATAACTAGCATTTTAGACATTTCCATAGTTTGGTTAATGTTTTATTATATAATGAAAAGTTTAAGAAATAATGTAAAAATGGTTCTTATATTTAAAGGAATTATTTTTATACTTATTATTAAAATTTTAAGCGATTTGTTACATTTAAATACAGTGGGAGTACTACTTGAATATGTTATAGTTTGGGGACCACTAGCACTTATAATTATATTCCAACCAGAAATAAGAAGTGTTCTTGAAAATTTAGGTAGAACTCAACTTCTTGGTAGACATAAAGTTCTTTCAGTTGATGAAAGAGAAAAAGTGGTTTATGAAATTATGCAAGCAGTGGAGTACTTGAAAAAACAAAGGATTGGCGCCTTAATTGTAATAGAAAGAGATTATGGATTAGGTCAATTTATTGAACCTGCGACTAAATTATACGCAGATATTAGTAGTGAATTATTAATTTCAATATTCTTCCCTAATAATCCGCTTCATGATGGTGGGGCAATTATTCAAGGAGATAGAATAACTTGTGCTGGCAGTGTTTTTCCAACAAGTATGAACCCTAATGTACCTAAAAAACTTGGTACTAGACATAGAGCGGCACTAGGTTTGTCAGAAATTAGTGATGCAATATGCGTGGTGGTAAGTGAAGAAACTGGTAAAGTTAGCATAGCAGTAGATAGTGAACTCCACTATAATTTATCATTAGATGATTGTAGAATGATGCTTATAGATGAATTAAAACCAAAAACAGAAATATTTTATGATTCTGATGATGTAGAAGAAAGTGATGGTGATACTGATGAAAAAAATAATTAAAGGTATTGCCAATATGTTTAAAGCTATAGGTAGAGGAATATATAAAGTAATTGACACAATTATAATAATGCCAATAAGTAGATTAGCTTATTTTATAATAGATAAAGTTGGGGGAAATAATTCTTCAATAGAAAAAGTATTATCAAAACCAACAGCTCTTTTACTTATTTCTGGTATACTTGCATTTGGAGTTTTTATCTATATTGACCAAAAAAATGTAAGATTAGTCGAAACCGAAGCATTAGTATTAACTAATCAAAGTGTTGAAACAATTTATAATGAAGAAGCTTACGTAGTAGAAGGAATTCCAAAAGACGTAGATATCACACTTATGGGAAGAAAAAGTGATTTATATCTAGCTAAACAATTAGGAGAACATACATTAACATTAGATTTATCTGGTTTAGGAGTTGGAACTCACAAAGTAGAACTAAAATATAATAACCCAATACAAACCCTTGATTATAAACTAGATCCATCAACTGTTACTGTAGTAATATCACCAAAAGTAAGTGAAGTAAGAGCACTTACAACAGATGTTGTTAATGCAGATAAATTAGAAGAAAAATTAATAGTAAGTGATGTTGAATTAGATAGAGATGAAGTAATAATTAAAAGTTCTAAAGAAAAACTAAGCAAAGTATCTTCAGTAAAAGCACTTGTAGATGTTAATTCATTAAATGCTGAAGAAGCTGGAACTTATACACAAGATAATGTTAAACTTGTTGCTTACGATGAAAATGGTACAGAACTTAATAATATTGAAATAGTACCAAAAGAAGTAAGTGCAACTGTGGTAATAACTTCTCCAAGTAAAGAGGTACCAATTAGAGTAATCCCAGAGGGAGAAGTAAAATCTGGTAGTGCGATAAGGTCTATTGAAACAAGTGTTTCTAGAGTTACAATCTATGGTGAAGAAAGTGCACTTAGTGAAATAGATTATATACCAGTAGAAATAGATGTTGATAATTTAGGCGAAAATAAAACATTTAAAACAACTATTAAAAAGCCTGCTGGTGTAAGAAGTATAAGTGAAAATACTATAACTATTAAAGTTACAATAGAAAGTCAAACATCTAAGGACTTTAAGGGAATACAAGTTGAAATGGAAAACTTAGATTCTAGATATGTTGCTCTTGCGGCAAGTGAAGCTGATACAAAAGTAGATGTATTAGTAAGAGGTGTATCAACTGTAATTGATGAAATAGATGCAACAGACATTAAAGCATATGTTGATTTGACTGGTTATGGTGTAGGAACTCATAATGTTCCAGTTAAAGTAACAGGTTCAGACTTAAAACTTTCATATTCATCTAAGACAAGGTCTATAACTGTTATTATAAGAGAAAAATAAGATTGCGTTTTGCAATCTTTTTACTTTATTATTAATAATTAATAATTAATAACTTATTTTCTTCTATCATCATCTGGATGAAATGGAGTAACTAATAATCCAATGTTTATAATACCAGCTAAAGCTACTAAAGTATAAATAACATTTGGAAACATGCTGTTTTCTCCACCGAATAAACTTTCTACTAAGTTGAAGTCAAATAGTCCAACTAGTCCCCAGTTTAAAGCACCAATTATTGTAAATGCTAAACATATCTTTTGTAATGTATCCATAAGTTCCTCCTTATTACTATTATTTTAATCAGAAAAAACTATATTATTCATGAATAATTACCAGTTTTAACCATATTATTTATTAAAAAGGGGGAAAAATGAAAAAGTATTTATTATTGTTTTTGATAGGTAGTATCATTATTTTAACAGGATGTGGTAAGTATGATGTTAATGATGCTATGAAAGATTTTTCTAAAATGGTTGATGAGACTAATAATTATAGTTTAAAAGGTAAACTTGAAATATTAAACGAAGAAGACACATTTAAATATGATGTGGATGTTGCATATAAAGAGGGAGATTATTATAAGGTAAATTTAAAAAACAATTCAAATAATCATGAACAAACAATTTTGAAAAATGACGAAGGGGTATATGTTATTACACCTTCACTTAATAAGAGTTTTAAGTTCCAAAGTGAATGGCCAAATAATTCTTCTCAAGCATATATTTTATCTACATTACTTCATGATTTAGAAAATGATAAAGAAAAAACATTTGTAGAAAAAGGTGATGAGTACATATTTACTACATCTGTTAATTATCCTAACAATAGGTCACTTGTTAAAGAAAAAATAATTTTAGATAAGAAAATGAATTTAAAAAGTGTTGAAGTCTTTGATAGCGATAATACTTCTATAATTAGTTTTAAAGTTTCTACTTTTGATAAAAATACTAATTTTAAAAAATCTTATTTTGCACTTGAAAATAATGTAAAAAGCGAAATAAAAGAAGATAATGCATCAAGTGAGGCAAATAACGACGAAACTACAGAAGAAAATAATACAAATGAAAGTAAAAATGAAGAGAATAATGAAGCGAGTAGTTTAATAGATGAGGTAATTTATCCAATGTATTTACCAGATAATACAAAGTTTGAAAGTGAAGAAAAAGTAAGTACTGAGGGTAGCGAAAGAGTAATATTAAATTTTGAGGGAGATAAACCATTTACTTTAATTCAAGAAGCCAATGTTGCAAGTGATGAGTTTGAAGTAATCCCAGTATATGGAGAGTTAACGTTTTTAGATTCTAGTTTTGGAGTGCTTACTAGTACATCACTTAATTGGACTGATAATAATAAAGAATATTATTTGGTTGGAGAAAACTTAAGTGAGGAAGAAATGGTTGAGATAGCCTCTTCTACTAATGCAGTTTCAATAAATAAATAATTTATAAATATAAAAAAGTATGTTATAATCTTGCTTAGGTGGTTATAATGTCAAACAAAAGAAAAAGTGTTATTAAAAATGATTTAAAAGGGGAAGCAAAAACTTTTATAATAATAGTAATAGTAGTGTTAGTAATAATAGTTTTATTATATTTTCTAACTTCATATTTATCAAAAAATGGTAATTTTGGTGGAGAGTATGTTACAACACCAACACCGGAAGCTGTAATGACTTACGAAGATGCAACCGTGGGCACTTCTTTAAATAGAGTAGAAGATGAATATTATGTTGTTTTTGAAGATTTTGGAGACGAGAACAAATCTTTTATCTCTTCACTTATTGCAAATTATACTAATAGTGAAAAACACTTACCTATTTATAAAGTAGATATGACTTTAGATGTAAATAAAAAATTTAAAAGTGATGTTTCTAATAAAAATGCTAGTAGTGTTAATGAATTAAAAATTAAAACACCAACATTATTACTTATTAAGGATAAAAAAATAGAAAAATATATTGAAGGAAGTAGTAATATTAAAAGTGAATTAAAGGTTGATTAAAATAATTCACTTTTTTATTTTGTTCGTTCTTTAATTTTTATAAAATTTATGATATATTTAATTATAATGTGAGGTGCACAATGAAAGATAAAGAAAATAAAAAAACAAAAGGAAAAAAAGTAAATGAGAATTTAAATTCTAAGAGTATTAAAACTTCAAAAGTTAATAAGGATGATATAAAAAAAGGTAAAAAAAGCAGAAA
>USDC01000027.1 GCA_900553435.1 uncultured Mycoplasmatota bacterium | reverse complement strand
TAAGGTATTATTAAAAAACATATATTCTTTAATAATCGACAAGGTTCATACAAAAAAGAATATATTATAAAAAAGAAAGCAGGTAAAAAATGATAAATATAAAAACAGATTCTAGAAAAGTTAAACCAGGGGATACTTTTGTAGCAATAAAAGGATTTACAGTTGATGGCCATGATTATATAGAACAAGCTATAAAAAACGGAGCAACAAAAATCATTTGTGAAAAAGGTAGTTACAGTGTTGATACTGAAATAGTCCCTAATAGTAAAAAATGGCTACAAGAATATATTGTTAATAACTATAAAGATGAGTTAAATGATATTAAATTAATAGGAGTAACTGGCACAAATGGTAAAACAACAACTTGTTACTTAGTGTATCAAATGCTAAAAGAGTTAGGTGCCAAAGTTGCTTATATGGGTACAATAGGTTTTTATTTTGAAGATAAAATGAAGCAATTACCTAACACTACTCCAGAAATACTTGATGTATACTCACTAATAATTGATGCTAAAGAAAAAGGTGCTACTCACTTTGTAATGGAAGTTTCAAGCCATGCTCTTTCTGAAAAAAGAGTTGAAGGTCTTTTGTTTTCCGCAGAAGCATTTACAAATTTAACTGAAGATCATTTAGATTTTCATAAAACAATGGATAATTACTTACAAGCAAAATTACTAATTTTAAATCAATTAAAAGAAAACGGAAAAATCATTGTTAATAATGATGTACCTTATGCTAAAGAATTTGAACAAAAAAATTACGAAACTTTAGGTTTTAGTGGTAACGACTATAAAATTTTAAACTATAAAGACACTTCAAATGGAACAAAAATAACTTTTTCTGTTAATGATAAAGAATATGAGGTAGAAACAAACTTAAAAACAAAATTCAATGTTTATAATTATTTAACGTGTGTAGCGATTGTTAAAAATATGGGATATGAAATGAAAGATATTCTTAGCGTAACACCTAGTATATATCCACCGAAAGGAAGGTGTGAAGCTGTAAAGGTTGGCGATGCACAAGCGGTTATTGATTATGCACATACTCCTGATGCTGTTGAAAAAATAATAGATGCATTTAACGAAGATAAAAAAGGAAAAATAATTACCTTAGTAGGTTGCGGTGGAGATAGAGATCCGCTTAAAAGACCAATTATGGGCTCTATAGCATCTAACAAAAGTGATTATGTAATATTTACAAATGATAATCCTAGAACAGAAGCTCCAGAGAAAATAATGAAAGACATATTAAAAGGTGTAGATAACAAAAATTATGAAGTAATACTTGATCGTAAACAAGCAATTAATAGAGGTTTAAGTATGTTAAAGAAAGATGATGTATTATTAATACTTGGTAAAGGGCATGAAGATTATCAAATTATTGGCCACGAAAAAAGACACTTTAGTGATTTAGAAGAAGTAGAAAACTACAATAGAACTCAAAATTTCACTAAAGTTAGAAAATAAATAATATTAATTTAAATTAAGGAGGAAAATTTATGAAATGTCCAGTTTGTAAAGATGTAACATTATTAATGTCAGAAAAAAAAGGAGTTGAAATAGACTATTGTCCAGAATGTAGAGGAATATGGTTAGATCGTGGTGAATTAGAAAAACTGATTGAAAAAGAAGAAAAAAATTATAATGATTTCTATGATGAGTACAAAAAGGAAACAAAAGATTATAAAAATTCAAAAAGAAGAAGAAAAGAATCTTTTTTAGGAGAAGTTTTTGAAATGTTTGGAGATTAAGCTAGTTTTTTAATTAGCTTTTCTTTTTTTATTTAAAAAAATATGATAAAATACACGTGAAAGGTATGATAAATATGAATGATTTAATATGTAAAGTTAATAATTATAAAGATAGATTAAATGATTTAAGGAGGTCTCTTTGAATTAGATAAAGTTTTTGATAAGATTAAAAAGCTTGAAAACAAAACCAAAGAAGTAACTTTTTGGCAAAATCAAGAAGAAAGTACAAATATTTTACAAGAATTAAATGAATGTAAAGATAGTGTTTCTACATTTCTCAAAGTTGAAGAAAAAATCAATGATTCTCTTAGTTTAATAGAACTTTTAAACGAAGAATACGATGAAGAATTAAAACAAGAACTAGAAAAAAATGTTAATAGTTTAGAAAAAGAAATAGAAAAACTAGAACTTGAATTACTATTTGATAATGAATATGATAAAAACAATGCTTATATGGAAATACACTCTGGAGCTGGTGGAACAGAAAGTAATGACTGGGCTTCTATGATATATAGGATGTATATAAGATTTTTTGAAAATAAAGGTTTTACATATAAAGTTATTTATGAACAACCTGGAGAAGAAGTTGGTTATAAAGGTATTCTAATTTATATAAAAGGAAAAAACGCTTACGGTACTTTAAAAAGTGAAACAGGAGTTCATAGGTTAGTAAGAATAAGTCCTTTTGATTCTGGAAATAGAAGGCATACTTCCTTTGCATCAGTTTTAGTAACGCCAGAGATTGATAATAAAATTAATGTAGAAATAAAAGAAGAAGATTTAAAAATAGATGTATATAGAAGTGGAGGAGCAGGTGGACAAAGTGTAAATACAACAGATTCAGCAGTAAGAATTACTCATTTACCAACAAAAATAGTAGTTACTTGTCAAAATGAAAGAAGTCAAATAAAAAATAAAGAAAAAGCAATGGAAATATTAAAAAATAGACTTTATTTAATTGAAGAAGCTAAGGTTAATGAAAAAATTAAGGAATTAAGAGGGGCAGTTATGGATGTTAATTTTGGTAGTCAAATAAGAAGTTACGTTATGCATCCTTATAATATGGTTAAAGATCATAGAACAAATGTAGAAACAAGTAATGTTAAAAAAGTAATGGATGGAGATATTGATATATTTATAGAAGGGTATTTAAAAAAGAAAGATGATTAGAGAAAAAAAGGGGAAAATAAAGGACATTATAATTATTTTAACTGGGCTTTTTATAACCGCAGTTTCTTTTAATTTGTTCTTTTTACCTAATGATTTAGTTGTTTATGACTCAAGTGGACTTGCAATTATAATTGAACACTTTTTCCATATCGACCCATCAGTGATAATTTTTATATTTTTGGGATTATGTTTATTAGTAGGTTTTATATTTTTAGGTTTTAATGACACTAAAAATGCAATAATAACTTCAATATTTTATCCTATTTTTGTAAAATTAACAGAAAACATTGGTCAATTTATAACTTTTGATAATGCAGATATGCTTGTAATTGCAATATTTGCTGGTATAACAACTGGATTTGGAACAGGACTAGTTTTTAGAAGTGGATATAATACAGGGGGTACTGATATATTGGAGCTAATAGCTTGTAAATACTTAAAAATTCCTTTTTCTAAGGCAATGATATTAATAGATGGTACAATAGTTTTAATAGGTGGCTTTGTTTTTGGATATGAACTTTTATTTTATGCATTAATTGTACTTGTTTTAATTGCCTTAACTTCTGATAAGGTATTGCTTGGAGTAAATAATAAAAAAACATTTTATATAGTATCAAAAAGAAAAGAATTAATTGAAAGATTTTTAATAGAGGGCTTAAGAAAAGGGGTAACTGTATTAGATGCGACTGGGGCTCACTCGCTTTTTGATAAAGAAGTGCTCTATTGTGTAGTTTATAATAAAGATTATTATAGGGTAAAGGAAGGTATTTTAGCGATTGATCCAGATGCTTTTATTGCAGTAACTGATACATATGAATCAATTAATAAAACTAAAACATAAAAAAGGTAGAAAATATGTGTAGAGTTTGTTATAATCTTGTAGAGGATGGTAAGTGTGAAAAGATTTTCTATATTTAATACATTTGAACCTAATAAAGTTTTAGAAGTAGTTAATAATAAAAATTTACCATCTCGTTTAATTATCTTCATGTTTGGAATACTTCTTATGGCACTTGCATTTAACATATGTTTTGAGCCAAATGAATTTGTAACTGGAGGAATTAACGGGATAGCAATATTAGTAGCACATGTATCAAATTTAAGTGCAGCAACTTTTATTTTCTATGCTAATTTAATTTTGATAGGAATAAGTTTAATATTGCTTGGTATGAATAAATCAATTTCTAATATCTTGGGTGCTCTATGTTTTTCGGTATTTGTTTTTATTACAGAAGATATTAACAATCTTTTAAGGATAAACTTTGATAATCCATTACTTTATGTAATAATGGGTGGTGTAATTTATGGAATTGGTTCAGGCTTAGTATTTAAAACAGGGTTTAGTAGTGGCGGAGGAGACATAATAGGACTAATTATTTCAAAATACACTAAAAAGCCAATAGGTAAATCTATGCTAATAGTAAATGCAATAATAATAATTATAGGTGGGTTAACTTTTGGATACACAATGGTTATGTATGCTATAATTATTAATTATATATCTGCTTTATTAATTGATAGAATAATTCTTGGAATAAACGATTCAAAAATGTTTATGATTGATACAACAAAAGAAGCAGAAATAAAAAAATTCATAATGGATGGAATGAAAACAGGTGTAACCATATTAAAAGCTAGAGGTGGTTACTTAAAAGAAAAAAAAGACTTATTAATGTGTATTGTTCCTACAAAAGATTATTATGCTTTAAAGGAATCAATTCTAGAGATAGATCCTAATGCTTTTATAGTAGTAAGTGATTGCTATGAAGTTGAGGGTGGAACAAAAAAAGAAAGGAAAGTATCGTTTTAGGAGGTAAATTATGCAGTTGATACAAATTAAAAATGCTTATAAGCAATATAAAAATGGTGTAACAGCTTTATGTGATGTAAATTTAGCTATTTCAAAAGGAGAATTTGTTTTTGTTATAGGAGCTAGTGGAAGCGGAAAAAGTACACTTATTAAACTTCTTTATCGTGAAGAAAAGCCAACAAGTGGAGAAGTATATGTTGGTGGGATTAATGTAGCAAAACTAAAAAATAGAAAAGTATATAAATTTAGAAGAAAATTAGGTATAGTTTTCCAAGACTATAAACTTTTACCTAAACTTACAGTATATGAAAATGTAGCATTTGCTCTTGAATGTCTTGGTTTAAAAGAAAAAGAAATTAGACCTAAAGTAATGAAAGCAATTGAAGCAGTAGGTCTAAAAGAAAAAACAAGAAGTTACCCAGATAAACTTTCAGGTGGAGAACAACAAAGAGTTTCAATCGCAAGAGCAATAGTAAATAACCCAAAACTATTAATTTGTGATGAACCTACAGGTAACTTAGATCCAGATACATCTTTAGAAGTAATGAAAGTATTAGAATCAATTAACAAAGAATGGGGAACAACAATTGTAATGGCAACTCATGATAAGGAAATGGTAAACAAACTAAAGAAAAGAGTTATTATATTAGATAAAGGAATTCTAGTAAAAGATGTAGCGAAAGGAAGTTATAAACATGAATCTCTTTAGAATGATAGGAAACAATATAAAAGATGGTGTTAAAAGTGTATTTAGAAATTTTAGCTTAAGTCTAGCTTCTATTTCATGTATAACAATAACTCTTATTTTAGTTGGTGTTAGTATAATACTCTCAGCGAATGTAAATAATTTCACAAAAGAAATTGAAGGAGATATGACTATAGTTATTTTCCTTGATAATGGTGTAAAAGAAGAACAAATTACAGAAATAGAATCATCTATAAAAAAATTATCAAATGTTGATACTATTGCATTTGAAAGTAAAGATGAAGTAAAAAATGAAATGCAACAAGAATCAGATATATTTGATTCTATAATGTCAGAATGGGATGATTCATCTAATCCACTTCAAGATACTTATAAAGTAACTGTTAAAGACGTAAAAGAAATAGATAAAACCGCAGAAACTATTGAAAAAATGGATGGAGTAGACATCGTAAAATATGGTGAAGGTATGGTAGATAACCTAGTAAATGTATTTGATGCAATTAAAAAAGTTACAATAGTTGTTGTAGTTGCACTTATCTTAGTAACAGCTTTCTTAATTTCAAATACAATTAAAATTGCAATATCTTCAAGAAGAAGACAAATAGAAATAATGAGACTTGTTGGAGCATCAAATGCTTATATTAGAAGACCGTTCTTTATAGAAGGTATAATTATTGGATTTTTTGGTTCAATAATACCAGCTCTATTGTGTTCATACGGATATATATTCTTCTACAATAAGTTTGGAGGTCAATTATTTACTCCAATTATCTCGTTAGTTACACCTGATAAAATAATATTACCAATAGTAGTAGTTATATTAGTTATTGGTGTTTGTGTTGGAGCATTCGGAAGTTATAGAGCAGTAAGGAAGTTCTTGAAAATATAATGAGAAAAATACTTTATATATTACTTACTTTATCATTATTATTTATATTATTTCCAACACAAACTGAAGCAAAAACTATTAATGATTACAAAAATGACTTAAAGAAATTAGAAGAAAAGGCCGCAGCTAATAAAGAAGCGCAAAACAATAAGAAAACAGAAATAAACGATACTAATAATAAAATAGAAGATACACAAAATCAAATTAAACAAGCAGAAAAAGATATAAAAAAAGCACAAGAAGAAATAGTAAGATTAAACGGCGAAATTGAAGATAAAGATAAAGAAATAAAAGATTTAGTTAAATTTAATCAAATATCTTCTGGAGAAAATTCATACTTAGAATTTATTTTTGGAGCTAAATCATTAACTGATTTTGTTTATAGAGCTTCTGTTGTAGAACAATTAAGTAAATATAATGATGAAACTATAAATGAAATGAATAATCTTATTAAAGAAAATGAACAAGCTCAAATAGATTTAAAGAATTCTCAAGAAGAACTTGCTAAACTTCAAGAAGAATTAAAAGATAAATTAGAAACTCAAATCGACTCATTAACTGAGATAGCTGAGGATGCAATTGATATTGATACACAAATCGAAGAAATGAGACAAACAATTAAGACATACGAAAAAATGGGATGTAAGCCTAATCAAGAACTATCAACTTGTTCAGATGTTCCAGTAGGAACAGGTTTTAGCAGACCAACTGCGACTGGAATAATAACTAGTGGTTTTGGTTATAGAAATACAGGTATAGCTGGAGCATCAACTTATCATTCTGCGGTTGATATTGGAGTTGGAGTAGGAACACCAGTATATTCAACTGCACCAGGAAAAGTAGTTTATACAGGTTATAATGGTTCTATGGGAAATTATGTTAGAATAAATCATACAATAAACGGTAGAAACTACAATTCGGTATATATGCATAATAGTGGAATAAATGTAAGCCCAGGACAAGTTGTTACTAAAAACACAGTAATCGCATACTCAGGTAACACTGGAATAAGTAGTGGACCACATCTACATTTCGGTCTTGCATATGGACACTTTACAAGTTATTCAGCGTTTACTTCAAATGCATTTGACCCTAGAAGTGTAATATACTTCCCATCAGGATATTGGTATTCTAGAACTTAAGAATGGAAAAATCCATTCTTTTTAGTTATAATAAAAAAAGGAGTTGATAATATGTCTTTTTCAACTAATATAAAAAATGAAATAAGTAACATCATGTATTCAAAAGCAGAATCTATGAGTGAACTATCAGCTATATTAAATATAGGTGCTACAATAAACAAAAATAATTTTAGCATTTTAACAGAAAATCCATCAGTTGCTAGAAGAATATATAAGCTTATAAAAGATTTATACCATATAAATATAATAATGGATAAAGAAACATTAAATAGAAAAAGAAAAAATTATTTAATAGAAATAAAAGTAGAAGAAAAAGTAAATTTCATATTAAAAGACCTATCACTAATTAATAACAACAATTCAAGAAAATATGTTCCAAAAGAATTTTTAATTAGTGATATTGAAGAAAAACAAGCATATTTAAGAGGGGTATTTTTAATTTGTGGAAGTGTAAATGATCCAAAAACATCCAGATATCATTTAGAATTTATGATTGAACATAAATCAACAGCTGTTTTTGTAAAC